>JAKRSG010000372.1 GCA_022402405.1 Bacteroidia bacterium
GAGTTATCTGCAAAAGGCAACGTGTTTCCATCGTAAAGATGAAGCGGCACTTCTAAACTTTGCTTTCGCAATTTGTATTCAGCAATGGATTTAATTTTCGGGTCAATGTCCACACCCTGCGCCAATGCTTCGGGTTTCCTCTGCTTTAATAATATGAGATTTTGAGCCGTGCCGAAACCGAACTCCAAAATACTTTCCCTTGAAAGCGGGTTTAGCCAGTCAATCAGTTTTGTCCTAAACTTTTTTTCGGGCATGGTGAGTTTAATGGTGAGGTCGTAATACTCACTCAGAAAATCGTAGCCAAGCGCGGGAATGAATTTTTGTTCGGTCATTGTTTAATACTATTTATAGCATCAGTAAAATCATTTCGCCACTCATGGCAATCATTAGAGCATCTTCAATAATGGTAACGGTGCTCATGGGTAAATTGAAAACTGCACCCAAACAAGCACATTGAATTTTTTGTTTGTTCAGCACACTTTTTAAAACACCAATTATGCTAATTGACATTACTGCAAAGGTTACGGCATTAGTAATAATTGGATTGAAGTTGATTAAGTAAGCCACACCTAAAGCTAATTCGATAAAAGCATATACGTATCCCCAAATTGGAATACGCCTCGCCACTACATCGTACATTGCATAGCTTTCGGCAAAGCCTTTTAGGTTTAGCAATTTGAAAAAGGAAAACACCAAAAAGAAACCTGCCATAAAATGTTGCATCCATTGCATTGCATCAAAGTGATGGTTTTGAAACTGCACCATCAGCGTTACTAAACTGATATAAAAAAATATCAGCAAAATAGGTTTGTAGGTTACCAACCAAGATTTGGTTTGTTCTGCTACTTCATTGTGATTTTTTGCGAAAATTTGATACTTGCTTGTTTCGCCACCCAAAGCTGTTTGTAATTTTTCTAATGCAATATGCTTATCCATCCTAATAGTTGCAGAATTTTCATTTTTTGAAACTTCTGCATTCATTACATTTTCTACCATCAATAACGATGATTTTACTTTTGCTTCGCAACTTGTACAGGTCATTCCTGTTACTTGATATTTACGTTCCATTTTTGTATTTTTTTAATTAAAAATTAGAACGCAAAGGTCAGCAATAGCTGATTTATTAGCATTGTGGAATTTTGGGTTTAAGTTGTAACTTTTACAAATCTTCAATCTGCCTCCTTTTTTTGTTTTTCAACAGTTTAAAATAAGTAGGCGAAAAGCCTGTAATTTTTTTAAACTGATTACTCAAATATCCCACACTACTATAATTTAACTGATAGGCTATTTCACTTAATGTAAGTTCTTCATATATCAATAATTCTTTTACTTTCTCAATTTTTTGAAGTATAAAGTATTTTTCAATCGTTGTATTTTCAACTTCGGAAAACAGATTGCTCAATGAGTTATAATCTTGAAAAAGGTTACTAGACAAGTATTCTGAAAGATTGGTATTGAGTTCATTGTTTCGGTTGTGAACCAAATCAATAATTAGGGTTTTTACTTTTTCAATGACTTTACTTTTTTTATCATCAATCAAATCAAAACCTAATGAAAGCAATGCTTGATTAAGTTGCTCTTTCTTTAATGTGTCTAGTTCTTCTGAAATAATTACTTCACCAAGCTCCACGCTGCTTGGTTGTAAACCAAACTTTATTAGTTCGTTTTTTACTACCATTTTGCAACGGGAGCATACCATGTTTTTGATGTATAGCTGCATCTATTGTTTCAAGAATTTTTGCTTGTACAATTTATTATTTGCTTGTACTTGTATAAAGTAAATTCCATTGTTTAGTGCCGAAATATCTAAAGTTAAACTGTTAGCATTTTCTGTACTTTGGTTTAATACTATTTCACCTATTGAATTTAAAACAACAATTTGTGCGTTTTTCATTTCAGCATTTGCTTGTATTGATATTTGCGAATTCGCAGGGTTTGGAAATAAGTGTAATGTGTTGTTTGTTTCCAAAATTGGTGTGATTCCAGTTGGTAGAACGGAACTGTTATCAATCATATATGCCCTTCTATTGGTTTTATCAACAAAGTATATTTTTCCGTCAGGACCAACTTTTACTCCCATTGGGTCAGGATTGGTCGCATAGTTGAGTTTTATTCGACCAATTTCTTTGTAGTTGTTTGTTATATCATAAATGATTATTTCATCTGAGCCATTATCGGTTATAATTAATCTATTCCCATACACATCAATGCCAACGGGCGTATTTAAACCTGTTATCAATGAATCTACTTTTGTTAAGCCCGTATAGGTTACATAGCCTAAACTCAAATTCTCTCCATTTATCTTTGTTCTATTTCCATTATTTGTTCCAGTGGTAATGTCAATTCTAAAAATTCGTTTTCCAACAGGGTCGCAACCGTATAAATATTTTCGGTTACCATCAATTACAATATGGCTTGGGAGTGTTGCATGTTTGGTAAACTTAAAGTCGGGGTAAACTTGTACACCTCCACCGCTATGGTCGGCTCCTCCTGGCTCATGTGGATTTCCAAAATCATATCGTTTAATATTTCCTTCATATCCATCAAGTACCCAATAAACATTATTTCTCTCAAACGCAATTCCTTTGCCATAAGGTGTTTGATGTATCATACTTAAATGACTTCCATTTTCGGTTGGTGTACTAGGATTTCCAACTATTCCATAGACTGATAAATTACCGGGCCAAAGTGTTGGGCCAGTATAAGTACCGCCTTGTCTGTTGGCATCAACAATATCTTGCGAAGTTGCCCAATTGCTATCTCCAAATGCCATGGCACTTGCCATTGCCATAAAATGCCAAGCGTTTCCATCTTTTACATACTTGTAAGTACGTGTACTTTGGTTTGCTTTTGAAACAATTTGTGTGCTGCCACCTGTGCTGTTTGTACCTTGATTTAAAATCCAAAGTTCATTGGGTCGCTTTGACTGGTCTGGATAAAAATCCAAGTCAATTGGTGATACAAGTGAGTTGGTAGAACTTGCAACTACAATAAAATTGTTTTTGGTCGAATCTGTAATGTAAGCGTCAATACTTTGTTGCCCGAAGGCAATTTGACTGTAAAATCCTATAAGGACAATACAACATGTTATTAATTTTTTCATTTTTGAAATTTTGTTTTAACTGTTTATTATTTAAAAGGATTACTATACTCTTGGTTATTCAATAAGGTTTCATCGGTAAGTGTGTGTAAAAATTTTACCAACGCTGCTTTATCGGTTTCGGTTAACATCAAACCTTTTTCGCGGGTTTGTTCCAATGCAGGGTCAAGTGTTGACGATACTTTTAAACCATTGTTATAATGATTGATTACTTGCTCTAAAGTTCGCATACTTCCATCGGCCATGTAGGGTGCTGTTAAAGCAATATTGCGAAGTGTAGGGACTTTAAACTTTCCTTTGTCTGTTGAGTTATTGGTTACTTTTTGTCTGCCAATATCTACTATCTCATTTTCTGCCTTTGTGCCATTGTTCATGTATTGGTCGTTTTCAAAATTATCGCCACCATGGCAATGGGCGCAATCAGCCCCCGACTCTTGAGGAAAAAATGGATTATACTCTGTAAAGAATAATTTTCTGCCTCTTTCTTCCATTGAATCTAAAGTTACTTCGCCTCTTAAATATTTATCGTACTTGGCATTGTTGGATACGATGCTATTCATAAACTGTTCGAGCGCAAGCGATATTCTTTCTGCCGTTATTTCTGATGAACCAAAAGCACGTATAAATTGGTCTTTGTAAATCTGCGAAGCCTTTAATTTAACTATCACATTGTCTAAAGTTTCATCCATTTCCAATTCATCTTGAATTGGCATAAGCGATTGATGACGTAACAAATTTGCTCGCCCATCCCAAAAAAAGCCGTTGGTGTTCCAAGCCATATTAAAAGCACTCATGGCATTGCGCTTGCCTGGCAAACCCTTTATTCCAATTGAAAATTGGGCAGTGTCATTAAAAGCAAACTGCTGCTGGTGGCAGCTAGCACAAGATTGGGTGTTGTTTCTCGAAAGTTGGGTTTCGTAAAAGAGCATACGCCCTAATTTTACCCCTTGTATGGTTAGTAAATTATCTTTGGCAATGGGTGGTTCAGGAAATCTTCCATAGTTTAAAAAATATGGAGTTGCATCGTATTTTACTTCTGTTTGTTGGTTGTCAACAGGCGTTTCTTTTTTACAAGCAACAGTAAAAAATAATACGAAAATGATGCAGGCTAAGCCTACTTTGATTAATTTATTCATGTGCAAATTTTTTATTTTGTAAAAACTGATAATCTGTCAAGGTTTCTAAAAATTGAACAAGGTCGTTTATTTCTTTTTCACTCAATCCGAGCGGTTTTATTAATGCGCTTTTATTTGGGTGGGGCTGTCCACCGTTGTTGTAATGCTCTACAACCTTAAAAAGATTATGCATTGAGCCATCGTGCATATAAGGTGCTGTTACCGAAACATTGCGTAAACTCGGTACTTTAAATTTGCCTAAGTCAGCAGTATTGTTGGTAAGGCGCATCCTACCTATGTCCTTATAATTTTGGTACAAGCCATTGTTTTCAAAAGCATAATTGGTAAAATTAAATCCTGTGTGGCATGCAACGCAATTGGCTTTTCCTAAAAATAAGTTCAACCCATTTTGTTCGCTTGCGTTTAAGGTTACCTCACCGTTTTTGTATTTATCATAAAAAGCATTTCCACTAATTAACGAGCGTTGAAAATTTGCCAATGCGCGAGTAATTACGTAGTAATCCAATGGTCTGCTGTAGGCTGTGTTGCTCATTTGTTGATAGCCATTGTTGGATTTAAGCTTTTCTTCAATTTCAACAATATTAAAATCAAACTCGTTATGCTCTTGTATAGGAACTAAGGCTTGCATTTCCAATGTGGGCACACCACCCTCACGTGTAAAATAAGGATGGTATGCAATATTGGCAAGCGATGGTGTATTGCGTGTATTTAGCCTTTGTTCAACTCCTTTGCTTGTTATTTCATTATCGGCCATGCTCAATGCCAATTGGTGGCAAGAACCACAACTCACCTCATTGGTGCGTGATAATGCCTTTTCATAAAATAACTTTTTTCCCAAACTCCAACGCGCAAATGTGTAATGATTGTC
>JAKRSG010000373.1 GCA_022402405.1 Bacteroidia bacterium
TATATAATAATCCAAATTCTAATCCATCTGCTGTGCCATAATTAAAATCCTCATTTTGGGGAATAACTTTGTTTACACCCGTATATCCACCCAAACCCACCTGAATAATGCGTTGCTTTCTAACGGAGTCTTTAGGGTGAAATAGTTGTGCGGTTGCAGCCTCCATATTTATGTAATTGCATACCATCAAACAAAGTATAATTTTAATTAGTATTCTCATAATGCATCCAGTTATTTTAAATATGCAACATACACATTCATTTGATAAAAGGAGATATGAAATGTAAATATTGTATATTAGTTGTTTATTTGAAAATTAAAAACGGGTTTTCATTCAATATGTCGCCAAACGCAAAGAGAGAAATAAAAAAAATAATATACCAAAACTTTGATTTGATTATTGATTCTTGGAATAACTTTTTTAATAAACAACATGATAGCAACTCATAACATAGAAAAAGTAAGTTTTGAAAACAATTTTATGACGCTTCAAATTGATGGAAAAATTATAGTACTCAATTTAGAGCAGTTATCGCCTAAACTTGCTCATGCAAACAAAATAGAAAGGGAGCTTTTCAAAATTTCCCCGTCTGGTTATGGAATGCATTGGCCGCTGCTAGATGAAGACCTTTCAATAGAGGCTATTCTGAAAAATAATAATTATTAAACAATTCACCGTTTCACCACTTTTTGATGGTAGTTGCCCAATTGAAAACCATACATTCCAGCTGCCAAGCCTTCCAAAGAAATTTGTCCTTTTTCTGACCCTACTCGCTCACGCAAAATCACCTTTCCAAAAACATCTATCACTTGGTAGTACAAACCTACAAACCTTGCTGGTACTTCAAAATATAGCAACCCTTCACTGGGGTTTGGGAAAATACGTATTGGTTCAGACCAACTATTAAAAATGCCGGTGGTGTTGTTAATTACTATTTCGGTATCGCGACTAGTGCTTATGCCACAGCGCATAGCCAATAAGCGCGCTTTGTATGTGCCAACAGCCCGGTAAATGTGTTGCGGATTTACTTGTGTGGAGGTATCTCCATCGCCAAAATGCCACACATAAGAATCGGCGTTGGTAGATAGATTTTCGAATTGAACCAATCTCGAATTTATCTCAGAAACGGCATGCTTAAAATGTGCCTTGGGTTCAAACAAACCCACATTTAAATCGCCCAAATTTTGATATACCACCCACTTTGCAGCAGCTCTTATAGCCAACGCCTCTGCGGCAGGTAATCCTCCATCATAGGTAATGAGCGTAGGGTCTTTTCGCAAAATTACGGCGTAAAAACTACAAGCAGCGGCATAGGTTCCGGCCAAAGAAGGGTGACTCTCATCCGACTGATAAAGCTCTATCGTTGGATGATTTGTTCTGAGGTATTTCCACAAAGCGCCTACAGGAGACAACAAGGCTTTGTTATCATTAGCCATTTTTCTATAACGCAGAGCCAGCAAACTATCCATTCCCTGATACGTGCACACAGGAGGCCAAAATGCACAATTCTGTGCATCGCCATTCTTTCTACCCCATGTCATGTAAAACACCGTTTTAGAACAAGCATAATTCTCTTTAATCATGCTATCCAAAGCCCTGGCAAAAGGGTAAACCATCTCTTGCACATCTGCCTCGGGAAAAGAAGGCAGCTGACTTTGGTCTTGCAGCACCACATAATCCCATTGTGCCGACTTAATTTTTGTTATAGAAGTAGCGTTAGAAGCATGACCCATTAATCTATAACCCCCAGGAGTGTTTTCATCGGTAAATAGCGTATCTCCAGTAGAAAAAGCCATATCTTTTAAGAGTTTAGGTAAATTATTTACGTAAGTATAACTATTCCCCAAAAACAAAACTTTTAATTCCTTGGATTGAGCATACAAGTTGTCAAACAACCCAAAGCCCAACAAAACCCACAGTAAAATATTCTTATTACCCATCTTTCTATTTTATAATTTTAGACTAATACCTTTACAAATTAGTTGCAAAAGTATTAACTATCGGCTTTGGTTTGAACCTATAATAAAATAAACTAAACCCGAACCTACAATGCTACCATACACCCTAGAGCAAAGCACCCTAATTATTAAGCCAAAGCAGGCCAACTATTTGGTATTAGCTGTTTTAATAGTATTATGTTTTTTGTGTTTAGCATTGCCCATTATGGGGTTTGTGCTAACGATAATAGAGGGCGATAGCCCTCATTTTGGTGGCATCATTTTATTAGGTTTGATGGCTCTGATTAGTTTTTATTTACTACGATTAATTCTCTGGAATAGTTGCGGTAAAGAGATATTTGTTTTTGAAAAAAATTCTATTCAATACACAGCCGATTACAATTGGTTTAAAGATAAGGTAAAAACTATTTCCGTTAAAGGAGATATTCAGTTTGCTGCAAAAGAAGCCGGATTTAAAGAAGATAAAACAGGCGTTTTACTTATAATTTCAGAGGAAGAAGAACTAGAATCTGTAGTAAAAATGCCCATAGATTTATTGCAACAGTTGGTACTAAAACTCCCACCAAAAAAACCCTAACTAAGTAGCTAACCATTCTAGAAAAATAAACATAGAGACTCTTCTAACCATTATGTTCCGCTCACAAAGTCGTTCGGCCAAATGAAGGAAGACATTCTCATTTAGCAAATTGGCTTCATAATTGGCGGCCTTGCCGCCAATTATGAAGCCAATATTTCCCAACAGATGCCCGTCATTCCGACCGCGGGGAGGAACCTCTGAAAACTTACTTTGTACGCGCCACTTTGATTAGGACGACCATTTTTTAAGGGTTAGAGGCAGTACTACTTAATTAAAGTAAAACGTTTAAATATTTTCTTTGTGCCATTCCTGGTAAACTCTAAAATACAATAATTAATACCAGCAGGTATCTGTTGAACTTGAGTAGTTATTTGATAAGACCCTTTATTGGCATAATACATATTATGGGCCATAAACAACTCATTGAAGTTTTTATCTAATATTTTGATTTTTACCTGACCTTCAGAAGGAATAATAAAATCAATATTAATAATATCAAAAGCTGGATTTGGACTTAAAACCATAAGCAATGAGTCGGAATTAAGATTTGTTATTGATAAACTATCTCCATCTAAGTCATTCATTTTTAATAGTTGTTCATTACAACCAATCACTGTAATTGTTCCATTAAAAAATTTTATCTCACCATCACATCCTATAAATTTAAATATATAAAAATAAACACCATCAGACCAATTATCAGGAATTTGAAAACAATATGGTTCAGAATTATAGCTTTGATTCAATTGAAGCATACTTTGGCCCCATCTATTAAAAATTTCTAGTTCAAATTGCCTTATGCCTTTTCCTTGAAAGCAAATGTATCGTTTACCATCTTTACATATTCTAATATTTGGAATTAATATGTCACTCAAATTCTGTGATCGATTCCAATCTAAAATTTGCTCGGCTACGGTTTCGTTACAATAGTTCTTTTTTCGTATTCTTATTTTATAGCAACCGCATGGATCTAAAAACTCGTTAAGCTTAAATTGGGCAGGTGCTGGAGGCAATGGTTGATTAAAGAATGAAAAGGTTTGAGTGTGGAGTAGATTGCCATTACAATCTAAAACATCATAAGTTACATATTCTGTAAACTCGGTGGTAACAACACTTATTTCAGGATAGGCAGGTAATGTTGCCAAATTATTGTTAGTTATATTAATTGAGGGATTAGGAACTGATGAAGCAAAATATTTAATAGTTACTTTTTTGGTTGTTGTTTCACCACAAGCATTTTGTATAACCACATCGTATTCATAAACACCAGAAGTACCCGCTGGTGGACAAAACAATGGATTTAAAACACTTACAGATGACAAGTACGCCAAGTTTTGCGCATTTTGTGACGTCCAGTTTACTGTTAAGCCTCGCGAAACAATACCTGAAGTTAAATTAATACAATCGTTGTTACAAAGAACATATTGTGTAGGGATGTCTATGTTTGTTGTTGGGCAATCTTGCCCGCAAGGTGCAATTTTTGCAGTAAAATCAGCACCTCTGTTTATATAGAAGCCTTCTGTTAGTTTTACTTCCTTTGAAGCCTTGTAAGTGGTTATGCTACCATCCAACATGGCCACTTCACCCATTGCTGGTGAATTATTAATTACCGAACCTGCTATAATGGTCTCCGCTTCTTCCAATTCTCTATCAAATTTGTAGATGCGACCTTGCCTTGTAAGCAACTCAGTGCAGTATTCGTATAATTCTACACGGTCAACGTAAAAAAAGTTGTGATTGGCTTGTAAAACAATTTGTTTTAAATTATTCTTTGTTGCTGTAAATACAGCCTCAAATGATCGAGGTTTACACACATATTCGTTTTGAGTGCAATACATCATGCTCATCATGTTTTTGTTTAGTTCACTTTGATCAAACCAGTTGCTAATTGGTGTGGTTAGATGTATTTCAATACCACTAGGAGAATACTGAGATGCTTGTCCACTTAATATACCTTGCCCAATAAGTCTTATCTTATATTTTTTACCATTTACTAATTCTGAATATAATACGGTTAGCAGATTTTCTCCGTTTGGTGTTCCATTATCTTTTCCAATTACAATATATTTGTCATCAAGAAATGGATTATTAAAATTAGGGTTACTAAAGTTAAAAGGATAGCAGACTACACAACTCGAATTTGATATATTATCACTAACAAAAGAGCGCCACTCGGGTGTATTATTTGAAGATGTTTGAGTCCAATTTTCTATCCGATTTTGAGTCGTGATTACGTTATACAATCGGGTATTACAAAAAGGTAAATACATTCCATATCCCAAATTTCCTAATTCAAAAGAACTGTTAGGTATTAGATTCTGGGGTATTTGACAGTTAACGAATTTTAAAATCAAAAGGAATATTGTAAATGAAAAATATTTTTTATTCATATTGCTAAAATTTAAATTCTGTGCCTACCCTATACTGATATGTTTGATATTTAACCCAAAACTCAATGGGAATATTTGTACCATTATAGAAGATGTTTAACATCTCAATTTGTGGAGAAACCAATTCAAATTCAGAAAAAAATACCCA
>JAKRSG010000374.1 GCA_022402405.1 Bacteroidia bacterium
AAATAATATTACCTTCGATTCTCCTTTTGCCCAGCTTGAAGTTACTGGCGGTACTATTTTTAAATGGTGGCCAGAAACAGGCTTAAACAATCACCAAATTTTTAATCCAATTGCCAATCCAGAAAACAATATTTGGTATTATGTTTTGGTTCGAACCGAAATAGGCTGCGAGGCTAGCGATAGCGTTGAGCTTTTGGTAAACAAAGACCCCGAAGAGCAAGAAATTGCCAATGTTTTTACTCCCAACAACGATGGCATAAACGATTGCTTCCCCATTGAAGGCATTGCCAAATTTGTAGCAGTAGAAATTGAAATCTTTAACCGCTGGGGCGCAACTATGTTCACAAGTAAAAACCCCAAAGCCTGCTGGGATGGCTACGCACCAAACGGACAAAAAGCAACAGAAGGCACCTACTATTATATACTTTCTGGCAAAAGCACTTGTCATCAAAACGTGCAACTACACGGAACAATTTCGCTGATAAGGTGAGAAATAAATGAAAATCTCATATAAAAGTTAGAGTTGAAATTAAATCTGTAAATTTGCCTAATTCTTGAAAAGAATCGTATACATAATGGCAGCACATGACAACAGTTAAAGAACAACAAGAACTTAAAGAAAAGATTTTAGTAGGACTTGAAAAAGTATATGAAAAACTTATTGAATTTAAGCGACAAAAAAACACTGAAATTGTGATTCTAAAGGATAATAAAATTGTAAAAATTAAGCCATAATTATCAAAACCTTTTTTACTTTAATTTTTACATGAACATTGAAGGATAATCCTATATTTGCGGCAAATTTTAGTGCCACCTTATGGATAAGTTTTCATATATTTCCAATGCCGACGTGTCGGCCATAGATCAGTTACACCAACAATATCTTCAAAACCCAGAGTCGGTTGAGTATGGTTGGCAGAAATTCTTTGAGGGATTTGACTTTGGATACAAGCAACAATTCTCCAATGGCAAGGCAAATGCGATTTCTGAGGATGCCTTGAAGGAAATAAATGTATTAAACCTTATCCAAGGTTATCGTACTCGTGGTCATCTTTTTACCAAAACCAATCCGGTTAGAGAGCGTAGGCAATATACTCCTACCTTGGCTATAGAAAACTTTGGTTTACAGGCGGCCGATTTAGAAAAAACCTTCACGGCAGGTGCTGAAGTAGGTTTAGGTTCAGCCAAATTAAAGGATATTATTTCTTTGTTAGAACAAACTTATTGCCAAAGCATTGGCGCTGAGTTTATGTTTGTGCGTGAGCCTCAAAAACTGGCTTGGCTTAAGGCTAAAATGGAGAAATCTAAGAATACGCCGCAGTTAAGCAGCGACGAAAAACGTCATATCTTAAGTAAGCTGAACCAAGCCACGGTTTTCGAAAATTTCTTGCATACCAAGTTTGTTGGTCAGAAACGTTTTAGCCTTGAAGGATTAGAAACCTTAATTCCTGCGCTAGAATTTGTTATTCAGTACGGAGCAGATTTGGGTGTTGAAGAGTTTGTATTGGGTATGGCGCACCGCGGAAGGTTAAATGTGCTTGCCAATATTTTAAACAAAACCTACGACGAAATTTTCAAAGAATTTGAAGGAAAATCGGCCGAAGACGAAGGTATTTTTGAAGGCGATGTAAAATACCACATGGGCTATTCGAGCGAAATACAAACCAACAGCGGCAAAAAAGTACGTTTGAGTTTGAGTCCGAACCCATCTCACCTAGAAACGGTAAACCCGGTTGTTAAAGGTATTACGCGTGCAAAATTAGAATATTCGCATGGGCATGATATTGATAAAGTAGCTCCTATTTTAATTCATGGAGATGCTTCTGTGGCCGGACAAGGCATTGTGTACGAAGTGCTGCAAATGGCAGGTTTACCTGCATACTCGGTGGGTGGTTGCATACATATTGTAGCCAATAATCAAATTGGTTTTACCACCAATTATACCGATGCCAGAACATCAACCTACTGTACCGATGTGGCTAAAACTACTTTAAGTCCGGTGTTTCATGTAAACGCAGATGATGTAGAAGCCGTAGTATACACCATTAAATTGGCTATGGAATACCGCCAAGAGTTTAACAGCGATGTATTTATAGACTTATTAGGTTACAGAAAATATGGTCATAACGAAGGCGATGAGCCTCGTTTTACCCAGCCTGTGTTATATAAAGCCATTGCTTCTCACCAAAACCCAAGAGAAATATATAACCAAAAACTATTAGCTAATGGCAGCGTAGATGCCGAGTTAGCGAAAGAAATGGAAAAGGGTTTTAGAAGCTTATTACAAGAAAAGTTAGAAAAGTCTAAAACAGCTAAACCTGCTAAGGTTAAAAATTTCGTAAAAGATATTTGGGATGGTTTTAGACCAGCCACTGCCGATGATTTTAAACAGTCTGAAAACACTGCCATTGATGCCAAGCTATTTGTAAACCTTGCAGAGCAATTGTGCAGCATTCCAGAAAACTTCCAAGCCTTCAGTAAAATTGTAAAACTTATGAACGATCGTAAAAATATGATTGGTTCAAACAGTTACGATTGGGCCATGGGAGAGTTATTAGCTTACGCCAGTTTAAGCAACGAAGGTCATAATGTGCGCATGACCGGCCAAGATTGCGAGCGCGGTACTTTTAGTCACCGACATGCCATTATAAGAGAAGAAAATACCGATAAACCATACAATATTTTCGACAGCTTAGGTTCGAACAAAAAGGCTAATGTTAAGTTCTACAATTCATTGTTGAGCGAATATGCCGTTTTAGGATTTGAATACGGTTACAGCATGGTAAGGCCAAACGACCTAACCATATGGGAAGCTCAGTTTGGCGACTTTGCCAATGGTGCACAAATTGTAATCGACCAATACATTGCCAGTGCGGCCACCAAATGGAAAACCTTTAGCGGATTAACCTTGCTATTACCTCACGGGTATGAAGGTCAGGGACCAGAGCACTCTTCAGCCCGTTTGGAGCGCTTTTTACAGTTATGTGCTAACTGGAACATGCAAGTATGTAATATTACAACACCTGCCAATTACTTCCATGCCTTACGCAGACAATTAAAGCGCAGCGATTATAGATTGCCTTTAGTGGTAATGACACCAAAGAGTTTATTAAGACATCCGTCATGTGTAAGCACCTTAGAAGAATTTACACAAGGAGGCTTCCAAGATGTAATAGACGATAACTCGGTTCAGACCAAAGATGTGAAGAGAGTATTGTTGTGCAGCGGTAAAATTTATTACGAATTGTTGCAACGCAAACAAGAAGAAAAGCGCGAAGACATTGCCATTGTGAGAGTAGAGCAATTGTATCCAATGCCAGTAGTCTCGTTAGAAAAGATATATGCCAAATATGAAGGTGCTGAGTTCTGTTGGGTTCAAGAAGAGCCTAAAAACATGGGTGCTTGGTTGCATTTATTGCGTTGGGATGAAAACTTAAAACTGAGAAGAATTTCGAGAGAATCGAGCGCCTCACCTGCAACTGGATTTAGCAAAGTACACGCAGAAGAGCAATTGGCCATTATCAATAAAGCTTTTAAACTTTAGGCTGAACCTAAACCGATAAAACATGAAGTTATTTAAAGTTTTTGCCGGAATCATGGGATTCTTTGCGCTGGTATTTTTAGTGTCTTTGTTTTTTCCAAGGCAATATAAAATAGAGCGTACTACGGTGGTAAATATTCCCGTGCACGAAACCTTTGCTTACCTCAATCAGATTCAGAACTGGTCTGATTGGAGTCCGTGGAATAAAAGTTTAGATAGCACCATGGTATTTTTCTACTCTAAAAACAGAAGCGGTTTGGGTGCAGCTCAATACTTTAGAGGAGATTTAATTGGAGTCGGACGTTTTAGAATTGTAGAAAGCATACCAAATGAGAAGATTAAATTTCATTTGTCGCTCGACCAAGGTTTTATGAATATAGAGCAAACATTTTACTTTAAATCGCTGGGCGGAAAAACCCAATTAAGTTGGGTAGATGAAGGCGATGTGGGGTATAATCCGATTTTTAGATTTATGTTATCTACTAAAGTTAAAAACTCAGAACTTGCTTTTGAGGAAGGACTAATGGTTATAAAACGTGCGGCAGAGAATAAGTTTTTACTTAGGCCTTATTAGTTAAATTTTATTACTTTTTTTGAGCCAGACGATAGTAAATACAATGGCTAAGATAAAGAACATATAAGCTTTACCGGCTACAAACTCCTCTAAAATGGCTACTAAAAAACCTATTACTAAAGAGGCAATGGCTAAAATAAGCCAGTTTCTAAGTATCCATTTATCCATTACTGATTAAGGCTAATAATTCCAGAAATATTGAGTACTTTAAACTGAGTAAAGGCAGAATTTGAAACCATACCTGTTCCCAAAATAATCTTATCAGGCGTGGTAATTCTAACTGCTTTATCCGAATATATTTTATCCGATTTCTCGTCCCATATAAGTTCCTCTGTGCGCAAAGTATCGCCTTTATTATTTACTACCTGCACTTCTTTACGAGCAGTTATGGTTCTTTCGCGCTCATTTCTAACAGCGTACTTACTTTTAATATACGAATTTACCTTACCTTCTCTGCTGTAAAAATAGGCTGTAATGCCTTTTGTCATTTCCGTTTCCGAGCGCGTTTCGGTGGCATAACGCTCTAATAGCGGAGCAAATAATGTGGCTTTTTGATAGCCGCTATCGGTATAATTAATACTAATATTTGTTCCTATTTCAATAGGCAAATCTTTATTGTTAGAAATGACCTTTATTTTCTCGATATCTTTATTTCCACAGGCTGATAGTGCAAATAATACCAAAAACAAGTACGCAATTTTATTAATCATAACGATATCTGTAAAACCACTTATCTGCAAAACTTACACCCACAAAAATTCTAAAATAGTTTTCCTGAACCAATCCATTTTCGGTGGTTCCACGTTGCTGCCATTCGCAACCTACGTTAACTCTTGATTTGCTTTTTGCCATTGGAATTCCGATACCCGTATGCAGCGCTAATATATCAACCCCAGTGCCGCGAACTGTTAAGTTACTTTGCTCGTATCTAACTCCCGCAC
>JAKRSG010000375.1 GCA_022402405.1 Bacteroidia bacterium
TAACAAAGATGAAATGGAGATTGCGGCGGCTGATAACGATACCAATATTATTTATTCATTGGTAGAAAGTGGCGGTAGAATTGTGGGTATTATTAAATCTTCGAATGCGGGTGTAAGCTTTGATACAACAGCCTCACATCCTATTGATGCCGACCCTGGAGTATCTCAATCTGCCTTTCGAAAAGACTTTAGTAGAGGTCAGGGTTGGTACGACTTAAGTTTGGCAGTAGACCCCAACAATACGAATGTAGTAGTGGTTGGTGGCGTAGATTTATTTAAGACCAGCAACGGTGGTGGTAGCTGGCAGCAATTATCGCATTGGTATGGAGGCTTTGGGTATCAAGAAGTACATGCAGATCAACACTATGTTTGTTTTGAACCTGGTAATTCCAATGTATGCTATTTTACTAATGATGGTGGTATTTATGTGAGTACCAATTTTACTCAGGGTGGACCAAGCATAACTAGCAAAGAAACTAATTACAATACCACACAATTTTATGCTTGTGATATACATCCAAATGGTGGTTCGAACCAATATTTAGGAGGCACACAAGATAACGGTTCACATGCGTTAAGCATGCCTAATATTGGAAGCTCTATTGAAGTAACGGGCGGAGATGGAGCATTTTGTCATATAGACCAAGACCAGCCACAATATTGGTTTACATCTTATGTATACACTAGATATTACCGCTCTACCAATGGAGGAGCAAGTTTCGCAGGTGCTATTAGTACTTCGCAAAACATTGGCAGTTTTATTAGTCCGAGCGATTACGATGATGCAGCCAACAAAATGTATTTGGCAGGAAATAATGGTTTCTTTGTTAGATGGGATAATCCACAAACTGGTAATTCGCTCATATTTGATACTGTTCCTTTATTTAACAACGGTAGAGTTACCCATGTAAAAGTATCGCCAAACAATGCTAACCGTGTTTATTTTGGATTAAATAACGGCAGAATTGTGCGCATTGATAATGCCCATATTCTTGCAGGCATAGACACTCATATTAACAACGGCGCAGGCATGCCAACAGGCAGTGTATCTTGCATTGAAGTAGAAGAAGGCAATGAAAACCATATCGTTGTTACTTATAGTAATTACGGAGTAAACAGTGTTTGGGAAACCAAAAATGGGGGCACTAATTGGGCTAGTATTGAAGGAAATTTGCCAGATATGCCTATCCGTTGGGCCTTGTTTAATCCATACAAAAATTGGCAAATGATGTTAGCAACAGAGTTAGGCGTATGGACAACAGATAGCATCCGTGGGAGCACTACTAATTGGCAACCTAGTAATAGCGGCTTTGCCAATGTTAGAACAGACATGCTAAAAATGCGAGGTTTTGATAAACAAGTAGTAGCAGCCACACACGGCAGAGGAATGTTTACAAGCAATGTATTTATGCCACCTAATGCAGATTTTTTTGTAAACAAACGTGTGGCTTATGTTAGTTCAATTCTGCAATTTACAAACACCTCTGTAGGTGCCTTAAGTTATAGTTGGAACTTTGGCGATGGTACTTTTAGCACTGCCCAAAACCCGAGCAAGCAATACTTTGCGCCAGGTTTTTATACCGTAACATTGCAAATAAATGGTGGTGCCCAAACCCGAACCTATAACTCATATATTCAAATTCTACCATACAGATCTGTACCTTATCTGGTAGGTAATGGCGGGAACTTTGAGACAAACACCGCTGATTTTGGTCCGGAGTTGATAAGTGGTACCGAGTTTCAAAGAGGCAATTCTACTGCTACAGGAAAAAATGGCGTAAACAGCGGAAGCAATGCATGGGTAACTGGATTAGTAGGCAATTACGCCAATAACACACACACCATTTTATATTCACCTAATTTTAATTGCACGGCCACCGGCACATACACTCTTAGGTTCAGAGTAAAAAATCGCTTTGAGATTGGATACGATGGTTATCGCGTTGAATACAGCACAGACCTTGGAGTAAATTGGACCAGCTTAGGAAGTTCGGTTCAGACCAATTGGTACGACTTTGCCAATACCACAACCAATACTGCATTTCCAAGAAACCAACCTTATTTTAATGCTACGAACACTGCTTTTAATCAGAAACAATTTAATATTTCATTCTTGGCAGGTAACCCCAAAGTGGCTTTTAGATGGGTGTTTAAATCGGATGCCGGAGTAACAGATGCCGGACTCGCATTAGACGATGTTGAAGTACTTGGTCCGAACAACACAGCATTGCCTGTAAGTTTTATAAGCTTTTATGGTAAAGAATTGAACGAAGATAATACACAACTATACTGGACTGTTGGTTACGAAAAAAACAACGATGGCTTTGAAATAGAAAAAAGCTTAGACGGCAAAATTTTTAAAGGCATTGGGTTTGTAAAAGGCAAAGGTAACAGTGAACAAAAAAGTAATTATACTTTTATAGACATAGATGCTAATCAAGCCAAACGATTTTACCGAATCAAACAAAAGGACTTTAATGGAGAATTTGCGTATAGCAAAACGATCGTATTTGAGAATAAAACCGAAGAAAATAAATGGGTTCAGCTTAGTTATATTAGCAACGAAAACGCCATTCAATTTAAAAGTACAGAAACATCATTAAGCTACAAAGTTTTTCAATTAAACGGACAATTAGTTGCCAGCGGAACCTTTGAAAAAGAAGTTGAAACATGGTCTACCGATAAATTTGCCGCAGGAATTTATCTAGTGGAAATATCCAATAAAAGTGGCAAAAAGCAAAGCTTTAAAGTAAAGATGGGTTATTGAAAAATATAAACTAATTTTTTGGTTTCGAAAAAAGATTCCTCGAAGTAATTACTGAGAGGAATCTCCTCAATAACTAGTTTTTTATTTATTTGCTTAAGAGCTTTATATTCCTCTTTTAAATCGCCACCTTTTAAGAAAATATAGCCATTTATTTTCGAATTAAATTCTTCTTGATCATTAACATATCGCTGTGTCCAACGATACAATTGATCTGCAGGTGCTACTGCTCTCGCTGTTATAAAATGAAAATCTTCTTTTAGTTGCTCTACCCTACCAATAGCAAAATCTGTATTTTTAAGTTCAATAGCCTCCGAAACTCCCTCGGCTACCTTAATTTTTTTTGCAATAGAATCTACCATAGTAAAGGTAGAATCAGGAAACATAATAGACAACGGAATTCCAGGAAACCCGCCTCCAGTACCAATATCTAGCACGCGAGTACCCGATTTAAACGAAATAAACTTGGCAATAGCTAAACTATGTAAAACATGTTTTTCATATAAAGATTCTATGTCTTTTCTCGAAATAACATTTATGCGCGCATTCCATTCTTCATACAACCCTTGAAGTTTTGAGAATTGAGTTTTCTGAGTTTCAGAAAGCTCCGGAAAATATTTTTCTATAATTTTCAATTACCAGATTTTTTTATGTTTTCTAAATAATCCCAAGGTTCCATAAATGTAAATGTAAAACAAAAATAATACATCTAACAACCATGTAAACCAGATAAGCGACATGGATTTTAAACGCTTGTAAACGCCATAAAATATAACGGTTTGAACCAAATACCTAAATCCAAAAATTCCGAGTATGATGCGAAAATCAAAGCTAGTAAATAACAATAAAGTAAATAGTGAATAAAAAATAAAAAGCGAAGAATAATACCCTCCCAAGAAAAATTTATCTTTTGTTTTATATAATTTACCCGTGCTATTATGCCTTATTTTTTGCATTTGCCACGAATCAAACGTTCTTTTAGGTTCAGTAAAAACAAAACTCTGCGGATCTAATTGAATGCGCACGTTGTTTGGCGTGGCTGCTTCATTTACAAATAAATCATCATCTCCGCTTAGAACATGTTGGTGACTAGCAAAGCCTTTGTGTTTGAAGAAAAGAGAACGAGTGTAGGCTAAATTTCTTCCAACCCCCATGAAAGCATGTTTACCTAAAGCTGCAGAAAAATAAGCCATTGCAGTAAAAGTAGACTCATACCTAATAAACAAATTAAGCAAGGAATTCCTCTTTCTGTAAGGAGAATATCCCAAAACAATCTCTGTATTTCCAACAAATTCTGATTGCATTAAACGCAACCATTGAGTGCTAGCCGGAATACAATCTGCATCTGTAAAAAACACTTGTTCATGCTGTGCAGCTTTAATTCCGATGGTAATGGCAAACTTTTTTCCTGTTGGATATTTTTCTTGTTCGATTAACTGACAAACCTTTAAATGGCTATATTGCTCTTGCATGTATTCTAGCAACTTCTGACTGTCATCCCAACTGCAATCATTTACCACAATTACCTCAAAATTTGGGTAATCCTGTTCTAAGATAAACTTTAAGTTTTTCTCTAGATTTTTATATTCATTTCTGGCTGCAATAATTACAGAAACAGGTGGCAGATTAGAAGATTTTTCCTGAATTTTAGGCTTATAAAAGCTTAATCTTGAAAATACAAATAGGTAATAAACTACTTGAATAAACGATGCCAGAGCAAATACAATTACCCATACAAACAACCAACTTTGACTAATTTCCAACATACTTGGCAAAGGTAAAACAATAAACAGCTTTGAACTAAAGTAATATTAACAAGGTGTGAATAGAATAGTTAATTAGCACTTTTTACTAATCAAATCCTAACTGTTTTATGATTTGCTCAATTTGCCAATCTTCAACCGGATTATATTCTTCCTTTAAATTAGCATCAAAAACCTTAGCTAAACCTTGCCAATAAATGGCAGTTAAATCGCCACGATAGGTTTGGAGTAAATCATAAGTTGTTTTGCCTGTTTCGCGATAAATGAGTTTAATTAATATTCGTCCCTGACTACGAGTTAAGTTTCTTAAATCGTCCATAAACTGATCTTTGACAGCCTTCTCAGTTTTTTTTAGATAGGCTTTTCTGGCTTTATCAGAGGGCAATACTTGCAGATTTTGTTCCATCAATTGAAATCTAAAACTAGCCATTTTTGCATAAGGCAATACCTTTTTTACATTGTAAA
>JAKRSG010000376.1 GCA_022402405.1 Bacteroidia bacterium
ACCGCAATATTCAAGGGCTCCACGCTCAATTGGATGGTAATAATACTATCGCAATTAAATTGATTTTTGAGGGTATCTTGGTACAAGCCACTCTGCCTAAAAATATATTTTTTACTTGGCGAAACCACACTATCGCAGGATTTTATTTGAATAGTACTGTTGGTATTTAATGAAGAAAAGAAGATATACAACACACTATCGCATCCCAAAGAAGCGGAAAGTGTATCTAGGTACAAGCCATCCGAAAACACAGTAAGCTTTCCGCTCACTCCTGCAAACGGCGTGCAGGAACTAATATATATAGTATCTTTAGTTGGCGTGCGGGTGTAGTTAATGGTAACAACACTATCGCAAAACAAGCTGTTGGGAATGGTATCTACATATTGTCCGCTTTGCGTATACAGGTATTTGCCACTTAAACTGTTTATAGGTGCGCAATTGCTGGTATCGAGGGAGCTTTGGCTTGAACCCAATTTAAAATGAATGGTAAGGATACTATCACCTCCTAGGCTATTAGGAATGGTATCATGGTATGTTCCCGATTGCCTTATTGTTTGATTTTTACTCCAATACGAAATGGGGTTACAGTTAAAGGTATCAAGCGTATATTTATTGCTTAAAACCCTAAGGTTAATAAACAAAATACTATCGCATCCAAATCTATTAACAAGAGAATCTACATACAAGCCAGTACTATCCCAAGTGTATTTTTTGCTAGGGGAGATTAAATTGTATTTTACGGCAGTGTCTATGTTAATTTGATTATTGTTTATACTTAGATGGATTTTTAAAATACTATCACACCCAAATGAACTTAAAATGGTGTCTAAATAAACGCCTGATGAATCCCAAATAAACTTGTTGCTAGGTGAAGTATAAGGATAGCATGAATTTACAAATAACTGTTTTATGGGTTCAAAATAAATAGTAAATGCATCTGTTAACTTAAACCCAAATTGATTAGTATCACTTTTCGTGGCATACAGATTTTTACAAGGTAATATTATGCTATCATTAAATTGTCCAGAGGCAAAAACTTTGCCTTTAGAATCAACCATTCCACCAAATTCATTACTGTAATATAAAAAAATATTTGAACTTGGGTTATCTATATTGGCAAGTATTGGAATTATTGAACTAACAGTATTTGTAGAGTCATCAACTTCAAGGATACCATTGAAAATTTTGTTTTGTAAATAACTTGGAATTTTATTTATAAATCTTGGGTCCGAACCAAGTATTTGTCCTAAGGAAACATGCTTTCTATTTAAGGGATTAAATGAATGTTTAAGAAGGTTTGTGCCAAAAATGAACGAGTCTGTAAAAAGAATATTTCCTTCATAATTTAATTTAAATCTAAAATTGTTGTGAGAGTTAATAGTATTTAATGAAGGTTTAAAAATTGATACATGACTTGTTTTAGAAAAAATCAAATTAAAGATAATAGTGCTTTTTAAAATATCTATATCTAGGTTGGTAAACATTTTGCTATAGAACCCTATAGTTTCTTTTAATTTGTATAGAGGCTTTATCCAAATAAGGCTATCGTTTTCATTTGTTTTTAAAATAAAATAGTTTATTCCGTATTCAATAGGTATTTTTGGGTTGGATTGAAAGGTGTCATTGCTATTAAAAAACATATTTAGGTATGTGAAATTACTTGTTCCATCGGAGACAATAATTGCATCTTTGCTATATGAGAAGGATGGAATTAAACTATCTTTTTGATTAAATAATAGTCTATTTTTAAAAGGTTCATTACCAGACAAAAATACACCGTCTGTAGTATAGTTCAATATAACGTTTTGAGTAGTAACTAGAATGGAGTTTTTTGCTCCAGCATTGTTTAAATAGCTAATCGTATCTGGTGTTCCTGAATTTAATCGGGTATTTACAAAAAACAGTTTGATTGTTTCTAAACCGCCATTATTATTTATTGTTACGGCACTTCTACTGCCTAAATTACCTGATGGAATGTTTTCTTTATATATGGTATTAACCCATAATAAGTTTCCATCATTAGTGAGTTTAATTAATGCATATGCAGCTGCTGCTCTTGATTCACCCGACTTTTTTATATAAATAGCTTTCACATTCCTGTATAATTGAGCATTTTTGTTATATATCAAAAGTGAGTCAACTTGAGCAAATCCATTTAAAACATACAAATTGTTTTGATTGTCAAATTTTATATCAATGGGTTCTGTATTACTTGCTGATGTTCTAAAACAGTATTGAAAAATTCCATTAGAATCATATTTTATTATGGCCTTGGTTAAATTGCCTCCAATACTAGGAATATTAATTTGGTGGCCATTGCTATCAGCAGTAAAGTAATTATTGTATGAAATTACTTGGAATCTACTTCCAATTTTATCAAAAAAGTTTTGGTTAGAGCTTTGCACGCCGCTGCCCCCATATACTTCACCTCCAATGTGGTTTTGACTTGAAGCATAATTCAAGAAAAAACAAATTAGAAAGATAAGTATGCTTACTTTTTTCAAAATGAAATATCTAAATAGAGGGTTTATTCAAAAATCGTTAATTTTTTAACTAACACCAAAAATGCATATTAGAAACTAGATTAATTTGATTGTAATATTTTATTTAATTCGGAAACAGGCTAAAGCAGCTCCGAAAAAGCAGAGGTCTTACTCAATTAGAACTTGCCATCTTGTGTCAAAATCACGCTGAGCAAATAGGAAGAATAGAGCGAGGACAGCACAATGTAAGTATTTGCTCATTATTAGCCATTGCAAATGCATTGCAAGTGCCGGTCTCAGAAATTTTGCAATTCGACTATTAAAATATTGATAGAAGTTGAAAGTGTTAAGTTTGAAGTGTTAAGTTAAAAGCAAAACCAAACTCCCAAACCAACAAACTCCCAAACGCATAATCGATTAAACGCATAAAAAATTAAACCTACAAGCCTTACTCCGCTCTCATCAACCACTCACTAATATCCAAAATTACATTTTCTGGAATATTGCTTTTAAGGTAATATTCGCTGTAGGTAGATTGGGTATCTCCTGCATAGAATAAATGGTTTAGTCGTGGGTACAATTTTACTGTGGCTTTGCTGTTTTTTTGTAGCGACTTTTTCCATAGCTCATAGTTCTCCATATTGGCTTGATAATCGCGCTCACCATGCATTACAAATTGTGGTTTGTTTAGCTTCTGCGAAATACTTAGATGTGGGTATTGGTTCAGCCAGATCCAATAAGTGGCTTGCACATCGTATGGCATAAGATGATGTTCTGTTAAGGGGTTTAACTTTTTATCCATACTGCGAATGGCATTGCGTGTTTGCTCATCGTATTCTGGCTTTTTTTCGGGAGATACTTTACTCAAATATTTGTACTGATCTATCATCATTTCTTGGGTGCGTTTGGCATTGGCTCCCATCATAATAACACCTTTTACATCTGCTCTTTCTTTAGCTACCAAAGGCGCTAACATACCTCCTTGTCCGTGACCCAAAATAAATATTCTCTGAGGGTCTACATCTGGCAAGGTTTTTAGAGAATCAATGATTTTATACAAGTCGTCTAGTAAATCTTCTCTAGGTGTAAATTTCTCATAAGCCGCCTTGTCTTTTAGCATAAATATACCATAATTGTTTGAGCGCTTCTCGTATCTAAAACAAGCAATTCCTTTACTGGCTAGGCCCCAAGCAAGGTCTTTATAAGGTTTGTTTTCTTCGTAAGAACCATCTTTATCTGTTGGTCCGGCTTCTGGCAAAATAATAACTAACGGATTTTTAGACGCATTAGGCATAGATAAAATGCCAGGCAGCTCATACATTCCGTTTGTAATGGTAATTTTTCTTTCTAAGAATTTGCTTACATCACAATAATCTGGAGCCACATAAATTTTGTGTGCTTCCATAAACGAAAGGTAAATTATTTTGCCTGCATCATTAAAACTTATGTTAAAAATATAAGGCAGAAATTCGAACTGAATTTTAAACGCAATAAAATGGTAATACGGACTCACATCATAATTTACAGGCTTAGAGCTTTTGTACTCACCATAAGTGCCCGTAAGTTCTGCCCAATCTTTCTCTAACACGTAAGCCGGGTAACTACTTTGGTAAAAAGAATCTACTTGTTTGCTAACAACATCAAATTTTTTATCTACCAATAACTGAATAATCTCTTTTCCCTTTCTCTCTGTTTCCGCGTAGCCCAGAGCAAAGGTTTGGTTCGAACCAACATATAATAACAAGAATAGCGCAATAATTATTTTCTTCATGATGAGGCAAATTTACCCTATCAATTATAAATAATTATTTAATAATTCTGTTTCGCATACTTTTCTGTATAATTTATGCTGAATGGCATCGGGTAAAATTTGCATATGGCGCTTGTGGTGTGTGTCTGAACCTACTAAATCTACCAAATTATTGTTTACTAAATATTCTGCTGCCTCATAAACGGGCTTAGAATAGTAGCCTAAAACGCTCAACATGTTTAGCTGAAGTAATATTCCACGATCTTTGAGTTCGTGGTATTTATCACGATTACTGGCGTAGTATAAATATCGTTCTGGGTGAGCCAAAATAGGTGTGTAACCTGCAATTTGCATTTCAAACAGGCAGTTGCTTAAATTGGGTGGTTCCGACATAAACGGCAATTCAACTAAAATATGTTTGCCTTCTTTTCCAAAGGTTAACATATTTCCGTCGGCAATTTTTTTCTCAAAACCATCATCAATCATATACTCTGCAGCGGCATCAAATTCTATGATGATATTTTCTTCTTTTAGTCGCTGCCTAATTTGATCGCGAAGCGGGTAAATATTGTCTTTGTTGTTCTTATAAAAATCAGACATAACATGCGGCGTGGTAATCACTTTTCGCATGCCTAATTGTTCAAAATCGCGCAGGAGTTCTATGCTTTGTTCTATGGTTTCGCAGCCATCATCTACGCCAAAAATAAGGTGAGAATGAAACTCAACCTTAACAGGATTTTCA
>JAKRSG010000377.1 GCA_022402405.1 Bacteroidia bacterium
CGTCGTTATCTGCTTTGGCTAATTCGTATGATTTAGCGCTGGTTTCTAATGCACCGTTATAGTCTTTTAACCCTTTTTGGATTTTTGCTTTTAATAACCAAACCCAATAAGCCTTAGGATTAGCTTCTAAAGCTTTGTTAATCCATGTTAAAGCTTGGTTCAGGTCTTTGTTGTTTTCGTAATAGTAATTGGCAGCACCATAGTACGGACGAGAATCTTTGTTCATAACCGTTTCTATTTGCTTGCTTAAACGCTCATCGTAATTGCTTTTAATGCTTAATTTAACTTGCGTTTGCTCCCATTTAATTACTAAATCGGCAGCATCATTACGCATATTGCTTAACTCAATAGTAAAGGTTTCTACAAACTGATTTAATTGTTCTGTTTTTACATTAAAACGAGCTGCATCATTGGCTTGGTTATAAGCATCTGCGCTGGTTACGTTTAAATCTTTAGTAAAAACTACTGTCCACTCGTTTGTATTTGGAAAACTAACAATACCATATTTTCCTGCTTTTAATTCCATGCCATTCACAAATACATCTTCGCCAAACGTAATGGTAGTTGCCGCGTTGGCACCTGTTCTCCAGAATTTACCGAAAGGAACTACATCGCCAAAAACTTTTCTGCCACGAGCAGACGGACGAGCATAGTTAATTTCTATTTTTGAGGTGGCAAAACTTTGGCTTACAGTAGTAGCCGGACTAGGTTGCGGAAATGGAATGGTTTGGGCTTGGGCTGAACCTAAAAATAAGGCAGCAGAAAGGGTGCTTAATAAGAGTAATTTTTTCATGTTTTTCAGTTAAATTTAATGTGCAATTTATCTTTTTAAACCCAAATAAATAACTTTAGTTTTGAACCCGTATGAAAAATAGCGATTTAAAAAATTCGGTTTTAGCTCGTATGCAAAGCATTTTGCAAACACCCATTAAGAAGGGAATAGATGTTTTTATAGCAGATACTGCGCGTGTTTTTGGCAGGGTAATATTAGGCAATGAGGTGTCTGTTTGGTTTGGTGCCGTGCTGCGTGGCGATGCAGATGAAATACAAATCGGAAATAAAAGCAATGTGCAAGAAAACGCGGTAATACATGTAGATCCGGGCTATCCTGTGGTAATTGGCGAAGAATGTATTATTGGTCATGGCGCCATTGTACACGGCGCCCAAATGGGAAATAATGTTTTGGTAGGCATGCATGCCACTATTTTAAATGGCGCTAAGATTGGCAACTTTTGCATTATTGGCGCCCATGCCTTGGTTACAGAAGGCATGCAAATTCCAGATTATTCTATCGTAATGGGAGCTCCAGCCAAGGTGGTAAAACAACTCAGCGAAGCGCATATCCAAAAAGTTAAACTCAATGCACAAGCTTATGTAGAGTTATCTAAGGAGTATATCAAGCATTATAAAACAAGTAGCTAACTCCAGCTAATTTCTACCAAATCTCTAGCCAATTTACTCCCCAGCGCAACACCCATTCCGTTAAGACGTACCGCCATGCTTTGGCGCTCACTAATTCTCTTAACAAGCAGGGTTTTGTCTGAACCAAATGCCATTATTCCGCTCCAGTTATGCTCCATTTCAAAGGTCGTTTCAGGTAAAATTAATTCCTTTAGATAATACTGTAATACATCCAATATCTTTTGGTTCGGACCAAAATCTATGGTGTTTTCTCCAGCAAAATCAAGGTTTCTGCCACCTCCAAATACAATTCTGTTTTGGTAGTTTCTAAAGTAATAATACCCTTCATCAAAGAAGAATATACCTTTCACTTTTAAGTTGGGTATGGGCGCCGTTACTATAACTTGTCCGCGACCAGCTTCTAATTCTATGCCCGGCAAAAGTTCTTTTGTAAACGCATTGGTACATATAAATAAATGTTTGCCCCTAAAGTCTATAGTTTCGGTTTGAACCAACACATTTTCTGGGTTTTCCTGCACGTTTAACACGTGAGCACCTGTGATGATGCTTACGCCTAATTTTTGCGTGTAACGAATAAGAGCTTGCATCATTTTGCCGGTATCCAATTGCCCTTCCACTTCGTTTTTTATCACTGTTTTAACCAAGTTTTGGTTCAGCCCAAATTGCTTGGCAGCTTGGGGTTGTAGCGTAAAAAGTGACTTGTTAAAATGTGTGAAAAGTAATTGGTTCATGTAGTCTAATCGATTTATAAACGCATCATCTTTACCTTCCAAAACCAACTCATAACCACCATTAGATTCATATGCAATGGCATCATCGCCCAGTCTATTGCGCAGTATTTGCAAGCCTTGCCAGCGATTGAGTGTGAGGTGCAAAAAAGCATCTTCGCCCATAAGTTCAATATCTGCACAATTTTCGCTTAGCGAGCCAATGCATGCAAAGCCGGCATTTTTGGTGGAAGCGCCGCTGGGCAACAAGCCTTTCTCGAGGATTAAGACAGATTTATCTGGCCAATTTTCCTTGATTTCGCAAGCTGCAGACAAGCCTGTAATGCCTGCACCAATGATGATATAATCGTAATTTGTAAATGTGTTTTTCTCCCAAAAGCTGAGCATATAATTTCTATTAATTAAATCTCAAGAATCACTGTTTTTTGTGTTACATACAAACCAATTTTCTTCAAGGTGTTCGTATAAGAGCTCTTGCGCCTGCTATTTCAAAACAGACTTAAGTTCGGCAAAAATAAACCAATACATTAGTTTATTCCAATCGCTGGCATATCTTTGTGGCGCGGTTTCACTAATTTTATCGAAACCCACTGCAGAGTAGCTAGCTTAGATTCTTTATTTTCGTGGGCCCATTCTGCCCAATATTTTTTATGACAACATTTGATCAGCTCAACTTAGTTGAGCCCATTTTAAAGGCCTTAAAGGCCGAAGGCTACACTACGCCAACTCCTATCCAACAACAAGCTATCCCTATTTTATTGCAAGGTAAAGATTTGCTAGGTTGTGCTCAAACTGGAACCGGAAAAACAGCAGCATTTGCCATTCCTATTCTTCAACTTTTGTATAAGCAATCGCAGCAAATTACAGAAAAACGCAAAAAAATTAAAGCTCTTATTCTAACTCCAACCAGAGAATTAGCCATTCAAATTGAGGAGAGTTTTATAGCTTATGGTAAACATACCGGACTAAAACCAACCGTTATATTTGGAGGTGTTTCGCAACATGCACAAGTAGATAGGCTGAACCGAGGCGTAGATATACTCATAGCCACGCCGGGTCGTTTATTAGACCTCATGCAACAAGGTTTTGTTCATTTAAACGAATTGCAGTTTTTTGTATTAGACGAAGCCGATCGTATGCTAGATATGGGCTTTGTTAATGATGTAAAGAAAGTAATTGCTAAACTTCCTCGTAAACGTCATTCTTTATTTTTCTCGGCCACTATGCCTCCTGTTATTCAAAGTTTGGCCGATAGTATTTTGCATCATCCTTCAAAGGTAGAAGTAACTCCTGTTTCATCTACGGCAGATACCATTGTTCAGTCGCTATTCTATGTTAGCAAATCAGATAAAAAACGATTGCTGATACATTTATTGGAAACCGAAAAAATGAATTCTGTTTTGGTTTTTACGCGCACCAAACATGGTGCAGATAGGGTAGTAAAAGACCTCGATAAAGCGGGTATAAAAGCAGCTGCCATCCATGGTAATAAATCTCAAAATGCACGACAAGCAGCGTTGAGTGATTTTAAATCGGGTAAAATAAAAGTATTATTGGCCACAGATATTGCTTCGCGTGGTATTGATATCGATGCCTTATCGCATGTAATTAATTTTGAATTGCCAAATGTGCCAGAAACATACGTGCATCGCATTGGTAGAACGGGCAGAGCCGGATTTGACGGCATAGCTTTCTCTTTTTGCGACGAAGAAGAATTTGGTGAATTAAAAGACATTCAAAAGCTAATAGGTAAACAAATTCCAGTGAACGAAACTCATCCTTTTGTTTTAGATACTCGCTACGTAGAAAGTGTTCCTTCTTCGGTTCGAACCAAACCCAAAAAGCAATTGCCGCCGCATAATAAGCCTTCTAGAAGAAAGCCCGCGCACAAGAGAAAAGTGTAGTTGGGAATTATGAAATATGAATTTTGAATTATGAAAAAGGGGAAACTGATTTATCAGTTTCCCCTTTTTTTGCTAGCTGCCAGAAGCTAGAGGCTAGATACATTATATATTCTTAAACCTAACTCTATGCGGAGATACATCGCCTAAGCGTTGTTTTTTGTTCTCTTCGTATTCTGAGTAGTTTCCTTCGAAAAAGTAAATCTGACTATCGCCTTCAAAGGCTAAAATATGGGTAGCAATTCTATCTATAAACCACCTATCGTGGGAAATTACCACCACGCAGCCAGCAAAGTTTTCTATCGCTTCTTCCAGCGCACGTAGGGTGTTTACGTCTATATCATTGGTAGGTTCATCCAGTAACAATACGTTGCCGCCTTGCTTTAATGCCATGGCCAAATGCACGCGGTTGCGCTCCCCACCAGATAATACGCCAACTTTTTTACTTTGGTCGGTACCGCTAAAATTAAACTTTGAAATATACGCACGGGCATTTACTTGTTTGCCGCCCACTATCATGGTTTCTGTGCCACCGCTTATTACTTCGAATACACTTTTCTCTGGTAAGAGGTCTTTATGACTTTGGTCTACATAAGAAATTTGCACCGTTTCGCCCACTTTAAAATCGCCACCATCTGGTGTTTCTAAGCCCATAATTAATCGGAATAGGGTTGTTTTTCCTACGCCGTTCGGACCAATAATACCAACAATACCGCCACGTGGGAGAGAGAAGTTTAAGTTTTCATAAAGCAATTTGTTGCCATATTTTTTGCTTACATCATGTGCCTCAATTACCACATCTCCTAAACGTGGTCCGGCCGGAATAAACAATTCTAGCTGTGCTTCTTTCTCTTTTTGTTCCTCATTTAACAACCTATCATAGCTATTTAAACGAGCTTTTTGCTTGGCTTG
>JAKRSG010000378.1 GCA_022402405.1 Bacteroidia bacterium
AAATTTCGGAGCTAGTAGAAATTATGGATGCTATCAACGATTTGCTTTCCATTCTTCAGAAATTGAGCCTTTTAGTTGTTCATGTAAATCCGCTCATTGATATTTTACAGGCCACCCAAAGCTTACTTAAAGAAATATCTAGGCATTAAGGCTGATCCTATCCGCTATAAATCCATGGCATTGGCCACCAACTCTGCTATGTCTTTTACTTCTATGTCTTGCTCTTTATTATGGTGCTTTACGCCGTCTCTAAGCATGGTCATGCAAAACGGACAAGCAGCGGCAACTACGTTTGGCGCTGCTTCTAACATATCATCTGCTCGTTCTATGTTTACTTCTTTTTTGCCGTTTTCTGCTTCTTTAAACATCTGCGCACCGCCGGCACCACAACATAAACCATTGGCTTTGCTGCGTTTCATTTCTACTAAAGCCGCATCTAGTTTTTCTATAATTTCTCTGGGTGCTTCGTAAATATCGTTGGCTCTACCCAAATAACAGCTATCGTGATATGTAATTCTTTGTCCTTTAAAAGCCCCACCTTTGATGCTTATTTTGCCGCTGCTAAGCAATTGGTTTATGAGGGTTGTATGGTGCAATACCTCAAAGTTACCGCCCAATTCTGGGTATTCATTTTTAAGGGTATTAAAGCAATGCGGACAAGCAGTTACTATTTTCTTTACCTCGTAGGCCTGCATGGTGGCAATGTTTTGCATGGCCAACATCTGAAACAAAAACTCGTTTCCGGCACGTTTGGCGGGGTCGCCGGTGCAGGCTTCTTCTGTGCCTAATATGGCAAACTTAATACCGGCAGCATGTAAGATTTTGGCTACCGCTTTGGTAATTTTTTGGGCACGCTCATCAAAACTACCTGCGCATCCTACCCAAAATAAAATATCTGCTTGTTCTCCGGCAGCCATCATATCTGCCATGGTACGTACTCTAAATTCGCTCATCGTTACACTTTTTTATGTCTAAAAATTTTGGGGTAATGCTGTTTAGGCGTTTAAATCTTGGGTCCAATTAGCTCTATCCATTGGGCTAAATTGCCAAGGCGCTTGGTTGTTCTCCATATTGCTAAACATACTGTTTATAGAAGCTGGTGCGGCGCTTTCTTCCATTACCTTATAGCGTCTCATTTCTACAATAATCTCCATAGGGTTAATGTTTATTGGGCAGGCTTCTACGCAGGCATTGCAGGTATTACAAGCCCAAAGTTCTTCTTCAGAAATATAGTTGTGCAGGTTTTTATTATCGGCCACAAATGTGCCTCCGTTGGCATCTATGTTTTTGCCAACTTCTTCTAACCTATCTCTGGTGTCCATCATAATTTTGCGCGGCGATAATAACTTACCCGTTTGGTTCTGCGGACAATTGCTGGTGCACCTGCCACACTCGGTACAGCTGTAGGCATCCATAAGGTTTTTCCAAGTAAGGTCTGTTACATCTTTTACGCCAAAACTAGTAGGTGCTTGGTAGCCTTCTGGGGTTGGGGCAGAGGGGTCTAACATTAGCTTTACCTCTTGGGTAACACTTGCCATGTTATTAAGCTCGCCTTTGGCTTTTAAATTAGAATAATAGGTATTAGGAAAAGCTAAAATAACATGAAAATGCTTGCTAAAAGGCAGGTAGTTCATAAAAATAAAAATACCAATAATATGAAACCACCAAGCCGCACGCTCTATAAATACCAACATGCCATCGCTAAACTGCAAAGCTTCAAAAATTGGCACCACCAACCAAGAACTTATAGGAAAAGAACCTGCTTGGGTATAATGTTCTGCCCCACGCGCCTGTAGTAGTTGATCGGCTGCATTCATCTTAAGCAATGCCGCCATCAAAATAATTTCTACAAACAAAATAGTAGCTGCATCTTGGTTGGCAAATCCTTTTAACTCCGGACTTTGAAAACGGGCCAATTTTAAAATATACCTTCTGCTCAAGAAAAAGATACAAGCCACCAATACCCCAAAGGCCAATACTTCAAAAAAGCCAATAGCTACATTGTATATGCCCCCTAAAAAAGATAAGGCCCTATGCGTACCAAAAATACCATCAATTAGTATTTCTAGCACCTCAATATTTATTAAAATAAAGCCCGCATACACTATAAAATGCAATACAAACGGTACAGGCCTAGCGGCCATTTTGGTTTGCCCAAAGGCCACTTTTAACATGGTTTTCCAGCGCAGGGCTGCATTATCGCTAAGGTCTATGTCTTTGCCTAGCAGAATGTTTCTCCTTATTTTACCTAAGTTTTTGGCAAAAAAGTAAGTAGCTATACCGCTAATGACTACAAAAAGTATTTGTGCTATCATAAAATTTTCCTCTTGTACAATATTAAGATTTTGACCTGAACCAAAATAATAATTGTTAAAAATCTTACAGAAGGGGTGGTTTTACCCTTAAATAGCCTCCGTTTGTTTTACACCCAAATTAGTTCTATTTTGGCTGAACCAAAATTTATTAGCCTGATAAGGTGTATGATGAAACGCTTGAAAATGCTTGATTTTTTTGGAGAGATTTTTTCTGTAATTAGAGTGATTGTTTGGGGTATTTGCGTTGTTTTAATTTTGGATAAAGATAAGTTAGCAGTAATCATGTATCTACAGGTAGCAAAAAAACAATATTTTGACAAATTAATACAGAATGAAAAAACTTTAAGACCACTATAAGCATTGAAATACAAAGACTTGCATATTGTTTCCCTTACGAATAAGGGAAACATAGGAAGTTTTCAACAACATTTGTAAATATGAAAGATTTGACAGTTTCGGCAATTGACCGACAAAATATACTTAACAATAAAACTGCATTAGAGAATATCCAAGGATATTTAGGAATAACGGGCATGATGTTTCAGGGTGAATTTAGGTTTACCAGACAGCAGATAGCAGACTTTTACGGTATCGACAATTCAACTATAGATCGCTATCTATCGCAAAATGAAGATGAATTAAAGCATAATGGCTATATAAACCTCAAAGGGAAAGCATTAAAAGAATTTAAAGAAGAATTTGGCTGGATGTTACAAGAAGGATCAAAAGCTCCGCAACTTGGGATTTTCAACTTTAGGTCTTTTTTAAATCTAGGGATGCTTCTCACGGAAAGTGAGAAGGCAAAAGCACTTAGGAGTAAAATTCTAGACATAGTAATTGACACCCTTAATCAAAAATTAGGTGGCTCGACCAAGTTCATTAATCAACGAGAAGAAGATTTCTTGATAGCAATGGCTCGTGAACCAATATACCGCAAAGAATTCACAGAAGCATTGAATAAGTATTTAGAAATGGGTAATTATAAATACGCTGTCTACACTGATGCTATCTATAAAGCAATATTTCTTGAAAAATCTTCGGAATACAAGGTGATTTTGAAGCTAGAAGAAAAGGAAAATCCAAGAGACACTATGTATTCAGAAGTCTTAAGACTAATAGCCTCTTTTGAAGTTGGTATTGCGGATGCGATGAAATGTGAGCATGAAAGACTAGGACGAAAAATGCAACCATATGAACTGAATGATCTGATAGAGAAATTTGCATCTCAAAGAATGTGGATACCTCAAATTGAAGATGCGCGAAGCAAAATGGCAAGCCGAGACTATGGGCTTAGAAACATCATACATGAAAGATTAAAACCATATATAAACTCATTAAGTGCTGCTGACTACGACAGATTTTTAGGAGATAAGAGTAAAGATTTATTACAAAGGGTGATTGAAAATCCTGAATTGCTTGAAGTGTTTAAAAGATTAAAGGATAGATAAATGGCATTTGCTTATTTCGATACTGCTCATGCTGTTGAAGTTCATGACGAGATTATTAACCAAACAGGCGGGGTATTAGGTGTTTTGAATATTAATCTATTGGAAAGTGTTATCGAACACCTTAAAAATGAGATATACTATCCAGATTTAGAACATAAGCTAACACATTTGTTTTATTCAATCAATAAAAATCACAGCTTCCAAGACGGAAATAAAAGAGCATCAATTGCATTATCAGCATACTTTCTTGAGATAAATAACTGCTCTTTTAGAGTTGAACGTTTCATAGCAGAAATGGAAAATATTGCTGTGGATGTAGCTGACAATCGTATAGACAAAGACTTGCTATTCGAAATAATTACCTCAATTATTTATAATGACGATTATTCAGAGGAGTTAAAATTGAAGATTATTTATGCAAAAGGGTTTAATAACGCAGACTAATTAGTTTAATATCCGACAGAAAAGAACATCAGCCACCAACGGCTTGGGTTTCGTGGTTGCCAGAGGTCAAGTCATGAAACTCAGGTTGAAAGGAACAGATTATACGCACTTGAAAAGTATTATGGATTTTTTGTAGTGGGTTTTTAGGGAATGGTGGGCATTGAGTTTACAAGTGTTTGATTTTTCGAATTAAATTGTATTTAAATGCAAGTACCCTCTTAAGTTCATCCAAGATAGTTAAGAATTGAAAGCGATAAAGAACTATAAGCTGTTTGTATGAATGTTTTGAGCACTTGTTAGAGTGCATTGAGCTCCTAACTGACTGCATTGAACACTTGACAGAGAGTATTGAGCAACCAACAGACTGCAACGAGCACTTTGCAGAGAGTATTGAGCAACCAACTGACTGCAATTAGCACTTGACAGAGAGCATTGAGCAACCAACAGACTTCAATGAGCACTTTGCAGAGATTATTGAGTACTTAACAGACTGTATTGAGCTCTTTGCAGAGAGTATTGAGCACCTGACAGACTGCAATGAGTAGTTGTTAGCGTGCTTTGAGTAATTATTGATGTGCCATTTTAATTGGGTTAAATAGATTATGGAACTATAGGATTCAAATTCCAAGTTTCTAAATACTTATTTAAATATAAGTGCAGTTGCATTTATCCTTTTTTATCTCGAGTTTTACATATCAGATTGTGGATAGGT
>JAKRSG010000379.1 GCA_022402405.1 Bacteroidia bacterium
CTATCCGATTCCGACTTCACATGCACGATGTCGAGCGGACAATCATATTGCTCTTCGAAGTAGATTAGGCGCATCATGGCTGGGAATTCTGGCTCGTTATAATCCGTTGCATATACAATCCGACTCAAATTTTTATAGGTAATATTTTTAGGAATAACCATCACAGGTACCTGCGTTTTAGAAACCACCGAAGAGGCATTGCTACCAAACAAAATTTCGGCAGCACCGCTAGCACCGGTGGTACCAAGTATAATTAAATCGGCCTCATTTTTTAAAGCGAAATCGCAGATTTCATCCGCCACAAACCCGTATCTGGCATGAGTTTCATAGCTTACTCCACTTGGTTTAAGAAATGTTTCTTCCAAGTTTGAAAGCTGCTCCTTCGTTTGGTCTTCTATCTCTTGAACAAACATTTGATAGGTTTCTGCCGGCATGGTTGCATCTACCATGGCCACCTGATTGATGTGTAAAATATGCACACGTGCACCAATTTTTTTAGCAAAGGAAAGCGCATATTGCATTGCCTGATTAGCGGCCTCAGAAAAATCTGTTGGAATTACGATAGTTGAAATCATGTTTGTGTGGTTTAAATTCTTAGTCAAAATTAAACTTTTATCTGCAGTTTACATATAAACAAATTATGATGTTTTCCTGATTTTCATCATGCGTTATAAAATAATTTTTCATTGAAGTTTGGAAATCCTTTTTCTTTATTGTTATTTCAAATCCAAAATTTAATTCAAATATGTCAACTAAAAACCAGCAAACCTCCCTAGTTACCCTTGCAGTAGTGTTTTTCTTTTGGGGTTTTGTAGCGGCATCCAACGGAATTTTTATTCCTTTTTGTAAAAGCCATTTTAATTTAAGTCAGTACGAATCCCAATTAATAGATGCATCTTTTTATGCTGCTTATTTCTTTGGTAGTTTTTTTCTTTACTTTTTCTCACAAATAAACAAGCGTGATATTCTTAATAAAATTGGGTACAAATCTGGGATTGTTTATGGCTTATTGGCATCGGTTGTGGGAGCTGGTTTATTGAGTGTTTTTTCTGGGTTAGAACAGGTAACATTTGGTATGATCCTAGGTGCATTTTTTATCATTGCCCTTGGTTTTTCACTTCAACAAACTGCTGCCAATCCTTTTGTAGTAGCCCTTGGTCCGGTTGAAACAGGCACACATCGATTAAACTTTACTGGAGGTATAAACTCCTTAGGTACCCTACTTGGCCCTCTTGTTGTGAGCATTGTTTTGTTTGGTTCAATTGGTAGTGCACAAGAGGCAACTATTGGTAATATAGAAACCTTGTATTGGATTTTAGCTGCCTTATTTGCGGTGGTTGCTGTGTTCTTTTTTGTAAATAAGAGTTTACCAACTATCACAGCAGACGATGTAATTGAAAATAGCAGCAAGGCAACCCAAACCTTGGTTATTATTGCCATTCCAGTAGCTATTTTGTTGTTTTTAACTAACTTTTTACCAGCATTTATTGGCGATAATTTTATATACATCTGCTTAGTAGTGGTGGTAGGCGTTTTATTATACGCTTTATCGGCTTCCAAAAGTAATGCAGCCGCTTGGGGAGCCATGCATTACCCGCAATTGGTTTTAGGTATGTTGGCTATTTTTACGTATGTAGGAGTTGAGGTTACCATTCAAAGTAATATGGGTGCTTTGCTACAATTGCCTGAGTTTGGCGCATACGATGAATCAAAAATTTCGAACTTCATAAGTTTATATTGGGGTAGTTTAATGATTGGCCGTTGGACAGGCGCAGTAAGTGCCTTTGATATATCTTCTAAAGCACGCCAATTGCTAACTTTTGTGATGCCATTTTTAGCATTCGGTTTGATCCTATTTGTTAATTATTACAGCGGAAATGCCATTGCAGAATTATTGCCTTATTTAATTTGCATTATTGTGGCTGTTGTGGCCTTCTTTTTAGGGAATGAAAAGCCTGCCAAAACACTTTTACTTTTTGCAGGTATTGGTATAGTAGGTATGCTTGTTGGTTTAGCAACAACAGGAAATATAGCATTATTTGCTTTTATAAGTGGTGGTTTGGCTTGTAGTATTATGTGGCCAAGCATTTTTTCTCTGTCTATTGCTGGCCTTGGAAAATATACCTCTCAAGGGGCATCATTTTTAATAATGATGATACTTGGTGGAGCCATCATTCCCCCTATACAAGGAAAAGTGGCCGATAGTATGGGTATCCACGTATCTTATTTTATTCCAGTTTTGTGTTTTGCTTATTTGGCGTTTTTTGCCCTTAGAACTAAATCTTTGCTAAAATCACAGGGAATCTTTGTAGACGATTTGGGAACCAAAGCAGGGCATTAAGCCTTAGGTTTGAACCCCAAAATGTAAAATGCATGTTTAAATCTAATAGATTTCATGGACTGCTTATAATGCTTTGTATTGAAATTGAGGTGTATAGATAAAAAATGACAGAAACTTGCAAAATATATTGCAAAATAGACAATTTAGAATAAATTTGCACCTCCTTAAACACAAGGAATCGGGGTGTAGCGTAGCCTGGTATCGCGCCACATTTGGGATGTGGAGGTCGTAGGTTCGAATCCTGCCACCCCGACGAAAAGCTCAGCAGAAATGTTGAGCTTTTTTTGTTTTTAGTGCCCTCTCATTTTTTGGCTGCACCTAGTTTCTTATAATCCTATGAAATGGATTATAATTTTCTTCGGTTTTCCGAGAAATTTGGTTTTCAAACAGCATTAAGTCAACCTAAAACTCTCTTTATTAGTTTAAGCAATGTGTTTAAAAAATCAATGCATGTGAATTAATGGATTAGAAATTAGCACTACCACTTTCTACGATAATATAACTGAGTTAATCCTGTCTCAAATGATTTCACATTAACTAATTCAATAGCTTGTTCTGGTCTGTTTTCTTGAAATAATTTGGTTCCATTACCCAATAAAATAGGAATGATAGAAATAATATACTCGTCGATCAAATCAAGTTTCATAAGTTCATAAATCACTTCCGAACCTCCATCACAATAAATATTCTTGCCAATTTCGGATTTAAGTTTACCAATCAACTCACCTAAGCTTCCAGTGTAAAAGGTGGTTTTGCCCTGTTTTGGTCGAGCCGTTCTCGTAACAACATACACATCTCTTTCTCCATTATCATAATGGTCTGAACCAATTTCCTTGACCACATAATCATATGTTTTTCTGCCAATGATTATAGTGTCTACCTCTCTTGTAAACTCAGCATAACCATAATCTTCGCCATCTTTTTCAACCATTTTAAGAAAGCTTAAATCATCATTAGGTTTAGCAATATAACCATCTAAGCTACAAGCAATATATAAACATAATTTTCGCATAATGTGTCAAGTTTTGATTCTACTAAATTGGGATAAACAGAGCAAATAACGAAAAATGAAAGGTGATTTTGTAGGTAAATTATTTTGTTAAGTTTTCAATGAGAAATGAATATGAAGATTTTATAGAAGGGCACTCATATTGGTTCACGACGAGTAGACTTTTTTGTGGAGGATAACATTCTGCTAGAACTTAATGCTGTTGTCCATTTAGAAGAAGTACATTTAGTTCAAGCCATGAATTATTGCCAGGCATATGTTTTACCAAAAGGATTATCAATAAATTTTGGCTCAAAAAGTTTAACCTTTAAAAGAGTATATAATGTTATTCATCCTGAAAATAAAAAAGTCTGAAAAGGATAAAAAATCCAAATTCAGACAATTGAGGCAAAAACTAAACGTGGATACAATATGATTAAGCTGGTTTTGATTCCAAATGAGGGAATGATTGTTCACCCCCCCCCCAAAAAATAGCAGATTAAAAAAGTAAATTGATAGCCTATAATTTTTGGCAAATCTCAAAAATAGAATCAAAAGAATTAGTTAAGATAAAATTGGCCACTTAAGGAAAAATGGTTAACTTGTATGCGAATCTGATTGAAGTTTTAAAAATTATATGTAAAATGAGCATAATCAATGTATTGATTTTATTGGTTTTAAGTAGCTTTATTAGTAATAAGCCCACAAAACATGAAACAGAGGAATGGATTCGTAAAACTCTTTTCGCAAACGGATATATTAAGGTAAAAGGTGATTTAGATGATTTAGTTATTCATCACAAGTATTATGTGAGTTATTCTAAAAAAAATATGATTATCAATTTTAATTTGTCTAAATATTTAAAGGATACATTAAGGGAACTAAACTGTGTTAAATATATTGTACCCATAAATAGCATATCAAATCTTAGATTCTATGTTAGCCCACCCAAAATAGTAGATGGTATTTTAATTGAGGCTTGGAATGATTGCATTATGTTTATTGAAACCTCAAATTTAAATAACGCCTTGCCAGTAATGAGCATTCGGTATCAAGCAAATGAAGATAATTTTCAAACGCCTATCGATACATTATTTACTAATAGTTGTGGTTTAAACCTATTTAAAACTGTTATTGAAGAAGGTGTCGATCAGCAAATTACTCGGTCATTTAGTAGGTTGAGTATACTAAATGGAGGAAAGGGGGTTTATAGTTCTCAGTAATAGTAATTTTAAAAATTAAAGTAAATTCAAACTGAAAAAAGCGAATTAAATTCCAATACAAGCTTTTTTGTATCAATTATATAAAATCTTTGTAGAGCCTAAAAAGCGGAGTTTCTCCGCCGAAACACACCGAAAATTAGGACAAAAAAATAACCAACTATGAAAAATCATAATTGGTTATTTAATAAACTCTACCAAGCAAAAGCTTAGGTGAGTGAAGGCGGAGAGAGCGGGATTCGAACCCGCGGTAGATATTACTACCTACGTCGGTTTAGCAAACCGGTGGTTTCAGCCTCTCACCCATCTCTCCGGACTTAGCTGAATTTGCAATTTAGAGTTTTGCTTCTCGAGAGATTAATCA
>JAKRSG010000380.1 GCA_022402405.1 Bacteroidia bacterium
CAGGTTTGCCACTTTTGGTTATTGAAACCTTAAATGGGAGTCCGATCACCTCAAAAGAGGATTACACAATTGCTGATTTACAGATTTTTCAGCCCAATTCTATGGGTGGAAATAGAATACAGCTTCCTATGCAAATTAGGTTAAGAGGAAATTCTACATTTAACTTTGAAAAGAAACCTTATCGACTAAAATTAAATACTAGACAGTCTATTCTTGGAATGCCAGCTCATAGAGACTGGGTATTGTTGGCTAATTATGTTGATAAATCTCTTATTAGAAATGAACTCGCATTTGAGTTAAGCAGAAGGTTTGGTCTAAAATATACTCCCAGAACTCGCTTTGTAGATGTAATCTTAAATAATAAATATATTGGTAATTATCAACTTGCCGAGCAAATTGAGATTGATCCAAATAGAGTTAATATCTCTGAAATGAAAGTAACAGACACATCAGAAGTTAATATCTCTGGTGGTTATTTATTAGAAGCAGACGAACGATTAGATGGGAGTAGTTGGTTTTATTCTCAATTCAATATACCTTTAGTAATTAAAGAGCCAGAACCTATACAAGAATCGCAAAAAACGTATATAAGCAATTATATTAAAAGTTTCGAGAGGGCCTTGTTTTTTATCGATCATAACGATACTGTTTCGGGTTATAAAAGTTTCATAAATTCTGAAAGTTTTATAGATTGGTTGCTTGTAAATGAGTTGAGTAAGAATAATGATGCCATATTTTTTAGTAGTGTTTTTTTATATAAAAACCGAAACGAAAAATTAACTATCGGTCCGGTTTGGGATTTTGATATTGCTTTCGGAAATGTTAACTATAATTTTAATGATTTTCCACAAGGTTGGTGGGTTAGAAATCACCTTTGGTTTTTAGGTTTAATGAGTGATACTGCTTTTTCAAATTCATTTTTTACTAAATGGAAACAGATAAAGAATACAAAGTTAAATACACTTAACACCTATATTGATAGCTTATCATCAACTCTTTATTTGTCTCAAAATTTAAATTATCAAGTTTGGCAAACATTAGATTCTCTTGTCTTTTATAATCCTGTTGCCTATGGTTCCTATGAAGCAGAGTTAGATGCCTTAAAGCGTTGGCTAGACATTCGAATCCATTGGATAGATAAACAAATAAATCCTGAGCCAATATTGCCTTTTATCGTCATCGAACCACAAGATTCTACTTCAATAACTTTTTCTAATTCTTCAAATGCCTCTGAATTATTTCAATGGCATCCGTCAAATTCTTCAGGAAGATATTATTTAAAATTTGAATCATCAGATGAAAGTAATACAGACTCCCTAATCTTTTACTCCAACTATTGGTCGTCTGACACCACTTTTACCCTTGAAAACAAACATATAATTGAGTTAAATAAGAAATTCAATAAGGATAAAAAAGATGATTTTTGGGTAAAATGGAATGTTTATCATTTTAATGAAACTCTTTTTTGTGCTAACAATGAGGATCGTTGGCTACATGTTTATTTACCAAATGATTTGGAGGCTTTTACTCTTGTAACTCCCGAAAATAATCAAGAATTCATACAAAGTAAATACTCCAATATCTTCTTAAATTTTACTTGGGCAAAACCATCCGAATTTGCCACGTACGAATTATATTTTGATAGCTCAGAAAATGAAGCAAAGCCATTCCAAAATTGGATACAATATCCAAAAACTTTCACATCCAATCATGCCCTAATTTCAATCAAAGAAATGCTAGATTTATTTTCAAATAATGGCTATCACAAAACAGATTCTTTAAGTGTTAGATGGAAGGTAAAAGCAAATTTAATGCATCACTCAGTTTGGAGTTCTACCAGTTTTAAGTTAACTATTTTTGAAGAGAAATCTACAGGGTTACAATCATCTTTAGATGCAAGTCGCATTAGTATTTTTCCCAATCCAGCACAAGATAATATGCTCATAAATCTCTCCGGCTTGAACCAAAACACGCAGCTGGAATTATTCGATTTAATGGGACATAAACTAATAGAAGAAAATATTGAAAAAGGAAAGGACTTTGTTCTTCAAACCAGAGATTATTCCAAAGGAATTTACCTTTTAATGATTAGAGTAAATAATAATGTAGTTACCAAAAAACTTATATTCCAGTAGAAACTAATCAACTCATGCAGCTAATCCAAAATAGCTTTATATATTTGCTGTCTAAATGAATCAGATTAAACAATTACTTAGGAAAGAATTGCTTCAAGAATGGCGACAACGATATGCCATTAATGGAATTTTTCTGCAGGTTTTATCTTCTGTTTTTGTGGTTTATTTGGCAGTAAAAGGTCTAAATCCAAATGCTTGGATAGGAGTGTTCTGGATTATCATACTGTTTGTTTCTATAAATGCAATTGCTAAAAGCTTTATCGGAGAAAGTAAAGGAAGGAATTTGTATTACCATATGTTGGTTCAGCCACAATATTTATTATTGGCTAAATTTATTTACAATGCATTATTAAATGTAGTTTTAGCCACCTTAAGTATTATTACATTTACCTTACTATTAGGAAACCCCGTTCAGTCGTTGGGTATGTATTACATTATAACTTGCCTAGGTTGTATTGGGTTTGCGGCTACATTTACTATGTTATCTGCCATATCTTCAAAGGCAGGAAATAGTCATTTATTAATGCCTGTTTTAAGCTTACCTGTTATCATACCACTTCTGTTAATTTTAGTGAAGGCTAGTAAAAGAGCTTTAGACGGTTTAGATGATTCACTGATTTGGAAAGATGCTGGGATATTATTTGTGTTTAATATTCTGATTGTAGCTTTGGCATTCATTTTATTTCCTTCTCTTTGGAAGGATTAAGCGAAAAATAATTTCATTTTCAATCATTTAATTTATATTTGAAGCATCAATCATGAGGGCTATTTACCCTTTATTGTTTTGAATTATGAGTAAAAAAGGAAGAATTTTAGTTGCCATGAGCGGCGGTATAGATAGTACCGTTGCGGCAGTAATGTTAGCCGAAGAAGGCTACGAAGTAGTAGGCGTTACCATGAAAACTTGGGATTACCAAAATAGTGGTGGCGGTAAAAAAGAAACGGGCTGTTGCAGTCTTGATTCTATCAATGATGCCAGAACCATCGCGGTTCAAAACGGCATTCATCATTTAATTTTAGATATTAGAGATGAGTTTGGCGATTTTGTAATCGACAATTTTATTGAAGAGTATTTGGCGGGCAGAACTCCAAACCCTTGTGTTTTATGTAATACGCATATCAAATGGGAGGCATTACTTAAGCGAGCTAACCAATTAGATTGTGAGTTTATTGCAACCGGGCATTATGCTCAGATTAGGCAAGAAAACGGAAGACATGTGATTAGTCGCGGTTTAGATCATAACAAAGATCAAAGCTATGTACTTTGGGGTTTAAGTCAAGAGAGTTTGGCCCGAACCAAATTCCCATTGGGAGGTTTTCATAAAACCGATATTAAGCAAATGGCTATTGATAGAGGATATATTGAACTTGCCAAGAAAAGTGAAAGCTATGAAATCTGCTTTGTGCCAGATAATGATTATCGTGGATTCCTAAAAAGAAAAGTTGAAGGATTAGAGGAGCGCGTGGATGGTGGTTTATTTGTTAACTCTGAAGGTAAAATTTTGGGAAAGCACAGAGGTTATCCTTTTTACACTGTTGGTCAAAGAAAAGGCCTAGAAATAGCTTTGGGCGAACCTATGTTTGTTCTTGAAATTAGACCAGAATCAAATACCGTAGTTTTAGGTAAAGAATCAGAATTGCAACGCAATGGAATGTGGGTAAGAAACGTTAACATGCAAAAGTTTGCTAAGCTTACAGAACCTATGGATGCATTAACTAAAGTTCGCTATAAAGATGCTGGTACCTTATCAAGCATTATTCAAGAAGATACTCGAATGAGGGTTGAGTTTAACTCTCATGTGAAAGGCATTGCTCCCGGACAAAGCGCTGTGTTTTACGATGGCAATGATGTTATTGGTGGAGGATGGATTCAATCTAGTTTTGAAATATAAGTATGAAAATAAATAGAGTCGGTTTCTTATTTATTATATTAAGCAGTTTATTGCTAACTATATACTCTTGTTCAAAATCAGATTCAAAGGAAGAAACTTTAGAAATGGGTTATGAGTATTTCCCCATCGATTCTGGCATTGTTAAGATATTTTTAGTCGATTCTATTTCATACAATGATAACACCCAAAAAATTGATACTTTCCAATTTTTGCTCAAGGAAGAGTTTCTTGGATTTACTGATGGTCAAGGCCTAGAAAGCCACAAAATAATTAGACGTTCCGTATTATTTCCGAATAAGCAAAATTGGGAGTCAAGAATTTCGTTCTTTTTTTTAAAGACGACCAATAACTTGCAAATGGTGGAGGATAATCAGCGACAGGTAAAAATGATTTTTCCTATTGGGAACATTCAAACTTGGAATGGAAATTCTTTAAATAATTTAGGACGCAGAAATTTTCAGTGGCAAAATTTATATGCCACTAAACTTGTAGCAGACTCTATAAATTTGCCCACAGTTAGTGTTTTAGAGGCTAATGTAAATAATTTAATTGAGGAGATTTTTATTCGCTCTACTTATGCTAAAAATATTGGCTTAGTGGAGTTTACTAATAATAATCTAAACATTCAGTCGAGCGGCACAAGTGGATATAAAGTGTCTCAAAAACTGATATCATTTTCTAAGCCATGAGACTATTTTCATTAGGTGTTTTTCTCTTTTTATTTGGTTCGAACCTATATTCTCAACAGTTATTTTATTTCATAAGCTTTAACGACAAACCTCGTTTTAAGGAGCAACTATATCTACCTGCAACTTATATTTCTGAGCGTGCCATTGATAGAAGAACGCGAAATAGAGTTCCTTTAAACATAAACG
>JAKRSG010000039.1 GCA_022402405.1 Bacteroidia bacterium
AAAAGACAGTTTTAGGTTCAAACAAAACAGTTAGCATGGAGATTTCAATCGTAATTCCGGTTTACAGAGCAGAGCAAATTATAGACGACTTAGTATCGCGCTTAATGGGTGCTCTAAAGCCAATGCAGGTACCGTTCGAAATCATCCTAGTAGAAGATGGCGGACCAGATAAATCGTGGGATAAAATTGTATATCATGCAGCGAAGCATTCAGAAATTCGAGGCATTTTATTGTCTAGAAATTTTGGTCAGCACCACGCCATTACTGCCGGTTTAGATGTCAGCAAAGGCAATTGGGTGGTGGTAATGGATTGCGATTTACAAGATCAACCAGAAGAAATTGCCAAGCTTTATAACAAAGCCCAAGAAGGCTACGATATTGTTTTTGCCCGCAGAGCGCAAAGGCAAGATAGCTTTGTAAAACGTATGAGCTCCAAGATTTTTTACGGCGTGTTTGCTTATTTAAGTGGCATTCCGCAAGATAATAGTATTGCCAATTTTGGTATCTATAGCCGAAAGGTAATTAATGTAATTAATAGCATGCGTGAACCTATGCGTGCATTTGCTCCTATGGCACGTTGGGTGGGCTTTAACCGCACTGCCATTGATGTAGAACACGCAGAAAGATTTGCTGGCGAGAGCTCTTATAATTGGAGCAGGCTCTTTAATTTAGCTTTAGATTTTGCTATGGCATACTCCGATAAGCCTTTAAAATTAACGGTTAAGCTGGGTATTGGAATTTCTATTCTTTCGGTATTATACACTATTTATAATATCGTTTTATACAATATGGGAGTTATAACGCTCACTGGTTACACTAGCTTAATTGTGTCTATTTGGTTTTTAAGCGGACTCATCATATTCACCCTTGGAATCATAGGTTTGTACATTGGAAAAATGTTCGAAGGCATCAAAAATCGTCCGCTTTACATCATAGATAAAACTACCTAAATGGAAATTAAACGTTTAGAATGGGACAGTGATTTCTTTGGCTACGAAGTAGCCTCATGCGCTGGTTTTAGTGCAGTTGAATCTGATTTAGCTGCCTTGCAAAATGCTCCATTTAAGCTACTATATGTCGGCCTGAACCAAGCCCTTACGCAAGCCCCCGATAACTTCTTTTTGGCTGATGAAAAGATTGTGCTCGAAAGAGAGATAGGTTCAAACAGAAGCTTTTTGATGGATGATGGTATGGAAGTGCTGCATGAAAATTCTGAGCAGTTAACCAACTTAGCTCTTCAAAGTGGTTTGTATTCTAGGTTTAAGGTTGATCCAAATTTTAAGAATAATGAGTTCGAAAAGTTGTATGCTATTTGGATAGAGAACTCCTTAAAAAAGGAAGAACATCAGCATGTTTTTGCCTATATCTCTGAAGGTAACTTGGAGGGTTTTGTAAGTATATCTGTTAAATCTGGTGTGCTAAACATTGGATTAATAGCGGTAAACGAGCATACGCGTGGCAAAGGAATAGGCAAAAAATTAATAGATGCTGTTTGTAATTATGCACAGCAAAATGGATTCAAAAAAATTAGTGTGGTAACTCAAGCGGCAAACGAAAATGCCATGAATTTTTATCATAAAAATAGTTTTCAGGTGGTGTCTCGCACCTTTATATATCATGTATGGAAGTAAAAATAACAATACCCTTTAATAAGCCTTACTTAACAGGCAAAGAAACACATTACATTTATCAGGCTGTTCAAAGTGGTAAGATTTCTGGCGATGGGATGTTTACTAAAAAATGTCATACTTATTTTGAGCAGACATTTGGCTTCAAAAAATGTTTACTCACTACTTCTTGCACCGATGCATTAGAGATGGCCGCCATTTTGTTAGAAATTAAAGAAGGCGATGAGGTAATCTTACCTTCATACACGTTTGTATCTACGGCAAATGCTTTTGTATTGCGAGGTGCTAAGTTAGTTTTTGCAGATAGTTATAGCTATAATCCAAACATGGATGCAAGCTTGTTGGAGGCTTTAATTACTCCCAAAACGAAAGCCATTGTACCGGTACATTATGCTGGTATTGCCTGCGATATGGATACCATAATGGATGTAGCAGCCAAGCATAATTTGTTTGTGGTAGAAGATGCTGCACAAGCCATAGATTCGTATTATACGGGTAGAGATGGCGTAAGAAGACCTTTGGGTTCTATCGGACATTTAGCTGCGTTTTCGTTTCATGAAACCAAAAATATTATGAGTGGAGAAGGAGGGATGTTGGTTATAAACGATGAGCGTTTTGTGCATAGAGCCGAAATCATCAGAGAAAAGGGCACCAACCGCTCGGCATTTTTTAGAGGCGAAATAGATAAATATGGTTGGGTAGATATGGGTAGTTCGTTTTTGCCTTCAGATATTTTGGCGGCTTTCTTATTTGCACAATTAGAAAGTTTACCTCAGATACAAGCTAAGCGAAAAGAGATTTGGGAAACGTATCATAATGCGTTTGAGAAATTAGAAACAGTGGGTAAAATTAAACGACCCATGCTACCAGATTTCGCCAGCAATAATGCTCACATGTATTATATCATTTGTGAGTCTTTGGAAGAAAGAAGTGCGTTAATTGATGCATTAAAATCTAAGGGAGTATTGTCTGTTTTTCATTATCTGTCGTTGCACAAATCGCCTTTCTACGAAAATAAACACGATGGAAGAGCGCTTCCTTACACAGATTTTTACAGCGATAGCTTACTGCGTTTGCCTATGTATTATGAGTTAAGTGAAGAAGAGCAAGGTTTGGTTTGCCAAACCATTCTTAGCTTTTATAATGCCTAAGCTTATTGCTTTTCGGCAACGATAAAACAACTGCCACCTATGCCAATTTTCTTAGCAGCAGCAATGCTGTTTACTTCATATTGCCATATTTTTTGTAAGATAGAGTTTATCAATCCTGGCTTTTCTTGATGCTCGTTTTTATGTTTTGAAACGTCGTTTGAGTTTTTATTAAAGCCTAATTTGCTTGGCAAGCTTCTAAATAAAAATACGGCAATGGGTAAAATAGAAAAGATATAACTGCTATATACTACTTTAAATCCAGCTTGTTCCAGGGTTTTGCTAAGTTGCGCTATAGAATATCTGCGGTAGTGACCAGCATCTACGTCTTCATTCGACCATAAAAATTGAAAGGCAGGAACCGTTATAAATACCTTGCCTTTCGTTTGCATGTATTCATGTATCAACTGCAAAAATGCTAAGTCGTTTTCTATGTGTTCAACCACATCAAATAAACCCACAGAAGGGAGGGTTTCTTTCTTAAATTCTGCTTCTTCTAGGGTAGAACAAACTACATGGTTTAATCCGCGATTTTTAGCGTTTCTACAACCTGTTAAGCCCGGTTCTATTAACACAGTTGTTACGCCATTATTTTCTAAATGTTTAGCAACAAATCCGTTTCCACCGCCAATATCAAAGAAGGTTTTTCCGGGATTAAATTTCTTTACAGCGGTTAAAATACAATTGTTTC
>JAKRSG010000381.1 GCA_022402405.1 Bacteroidia bacterium
CGACGCTCTTCCGATCTCCCCGATGTTATCCTGTCCATAATAAACTCTCATACCCGTGCAATTATCCTGATTTAAAAGTGCTAAAATAGCATTTTTGCCAAAATATTCTGCCTTAATGCAATCATTTGGTTGTGCATTTCTGTAATTTGCTGTTAGCTCAGCCGCCTCGGCCAAGCTAATTGAATGATCTTCGTTTCCTGTGTAATTTAAAATGATTTAATTTATGGTAAATGTATTTTGAGATGCATTATAAAATTATTCATAGTTATTTACTCTTTAATAATTTTTTGTGTGGCTGTGCCTTGGGTGGTATTTACTTGCAGGTAATACATGCCTGCTTGCCAAGTTTGTACTTGTATAGGCTCGTTGTTTTTTTGTTGGTGTATTGTTTTACCGGTTACATCTGTAATGGTAATTTGTGTTACAGGGTATGGGCAACTAACTTGCACTTGGTATTTTGCCGGGTTGGGGTAAAGGTTAACTTGTATGCGGTTTGCACGTACATCATTTAAACCTACACTAGGCACCCCATTTAACATCAATAAGTAAAGTGCTCCTTTGTTGGTTCCGCCTTCGTCTTTACCACTGGAACCTACCAATAAATCGGGTATACTATCGTTGTTAAAATCACCTAATGGTCCAATAGTACCGAAATAATCTGCATCAGTAATGGGTTGGTTAAAATTACCAGATAGGTTGTCTATTTTTTGTGCTGATTTTACAGTGCCATCAGCATTCATAAACAAAATGCGCACTGAGCCACCACGGCCTACATTGTAGGTAGTATCAAATGGTGCGCCTACTGCTAATTCATACACTCCATCACCATCTAAATCATTTAGTTTAACTATACTTTGTCCAAATGCATCATTAGGTATTAAATCCTGTAAGCCATTGCTTTGGTAATTAATTCGACTATGACTTTTTACAGTGCCATTAGTGTTTAAATAAGCAATAATCAATCCGCCTAGTGCGCCTAGTGAGCTAACGCTGTCTTTATTGAATCTTGCATAAAAGGCGATATCATTTACTCCATCTTTATTAAAATCACCAATTGAGCCTAAACCATCAGCAATTTTAAGAATCATTGAAAAGTCTCCATTTAAACCGCTGGTATTAGCACCAATTTTTCGAAACGATTTTATATTCTGAACACTATCTAAAAATAAAATATAAATACACCCAACTGCACCATTCAACACCTCACTGTTTGATGCCACTGCTAAGTCAATATGGCCATCATTATTTAAGTCGCCAATATTAGCGAGGCCTGTTCCGAATGAACCGTTATTTGGCAGTGAAGCTATTACATCACGGCTAATTTGCTTAAAAGACTTGACTGTACCATCTGTATTTAAATAAATAATATTTACCACCCCAGTTCGTGAGTTACTTCCACCAGCCTCCGTATCACCTACGGCAATATCATTTATACCATCACCATTTAAATCTCCCATGTTGGTAATTGATGATGTGAATGCCGTTGAGAAATAAATTCCACTTAGCCCTTGTTCCTCACCTATCAATTTGTGCGATTTAACAGTACCATTGGAATTCATAAATAAAACAGCCAAAAAGGGTTTAAAACTCACTGGATCCCATATGTTTGTTGCAATATCATCTATACCATCTTTATTAATATCACCCAAATTGGTTGATACTGAACCAAAGCCAATATTCTGCCCTGATAAACCAGTAAAACCACCTGTTGTAGCGCTGATTTTATAAAATGACTTAACAGTGCCAAATTGAGCATGAATAAACTGATGCGTAGCGAGGAAAAAGACAAAAAGAACTATTAGATTTTTCATAATCTTATTTTATTAAAAACTATAAATTAGGTAACATATCTGCTGAATGAATCATTACTCTTGTTGCATCACGATGCATTGCATAGGCCATATCGGCCGAGTTCCTTTTCCAATTTATCTGTTTATCCTCAAACTCTACTTTAATTGGAGTTACACCAGTTGCTGTATTTGCTATTATTACACCCTGGTTGTTTAAACTCGTAAATTGAATATGACCTCCTTCTTCAACTCCAATATGGGGCCATGAAAGCTGATTCCATTGCTCAATGGTTGTATTAAAGGGATTGGAGCGATCAGTTGTCAAATCAGCACCAAAGTGCGGTTCGGTTAGTCGTTCTTCCATTACAAAATACCAACCAGCATTTGTACCAGTGCCAAAAGCAGAATCGCCTTTGGCATCTGTATAGGTTAAATCAAAACCTACCAAAAACACATCGGGTTCTACACGTGCTGTAAATATTGGTTTGCGTATTTTGTTGGTATCTTCCATATCTGCAGAAATGTCTGTACTTAGTAATGGTCTTACTATGTTACGGCCATTTGGGTGCCATTTAGCCTTTGCTGCATAAATTGCAGTATTGGGGTACCTGCGCAATAACTCGCCACGCATGGTTAATACTATTTGGTTACTTGGTGGTGTGGTACGGCTGCTATTGGCACCTACCGCACTTAATGCACCTGTTTGCGTTGGGCCGGTTCGCCATTTATGCACGGGATGTATATCCATTAATCCTTGGTTAGAAGCCAAAGCTTTAAAATTACCACCTTGTAAGCCATTTGCAAAATCCCAGAAATGACGGAAAGGTGCACCGCGCTGGTCGGTAGGGTAACCACGCCATGTTAACTCCCGGTTAATTTCGCAATTTACACCAAGCATGTATGCTTCCATCATTTTTTGGTTGGCCAATAATAAACTAACGCTATTATCGGTAATGTATTTTAAGCCGGGCATAAGGTACTCTGTAGAAATTTCGGCCAATGGTTTGTACATAGGTGCTACAATAGCAGGTGCAGCCATTACGGGCTTTACATCGTTAAACGAAGCTGTTGTACCATCGGCCCCGTTGCGCACAAATAATTTATTGGTGTAGGCTTTTACACTTTCTGCAGGGTTTATTTTTTCTTTAATTTCTTGTGCAGCTACAGTAATGTCAAAAGCAGGTGCAGGTGCAGGCAATGTTGGTAGCGTACCAATATGTTGGTGTAACCCCGAAGCTATGCTTATAAAATTATTAGCGGCAGAAGTATTGGCACCACCCGTAGATGCCGTTATAAAACTACCAGGTTGGCTTAATGAAAACTTATTGTGCGAAGCAATACTATTTACAAAACTTGCACTAAATTGACTTTGCGGAATAGCCGTGATAGATGCATGCCCGGTTGGGGTATGCATGGGTGGCGAAACCTGAACTGTGCCGCTGTTAATTTGTGCTATTAAATTAGCTGCAAATTGGCCACTTGTGCCGGCAAATAATTGTTTTACGGTTACACTACCCGGCCTTATTAAACGCCTAAATGCAGCCGAGGTTACATTTGCGGGTAAATTACTTTGAGCCATGGCAGCCGTGTAAGTTACTGAGCCCAAAGCAGGAGAAACCATTTTACTTAACAATGAAGAAGACAGGTTAACCACTTCTTCATCTGTTAAAGAGGCAATATTTTTTTCGTAATTGGCACGCATGGCAAATTGCGCCAAAGCCAAGGTGTTTAGTGTTTTGTTTTTTTCTATCACATCTCCTACTTGGTCCCAAGCTTTTGCCATATAATCTTCTTGGTAGCGCCTTACTACCTCGGCACCAAGTCCGGCCATGGCCCTGTAACGTGGGTCGAGATTGATGCGTGTAAACCAATTTACAGTAGTGGTATTTACCGTTGTGGCAGGTATATGTTTTGCTCCATACAAAGGTGCAGATACCACAGGGTCATCAGTAGGATTTGATGTTAAATAAGACTCTTGTTGGTTAAGGTAATCCTTTAATGCCACCAAATAATCGTTGCTTTCATTAAGTTCCCATTGCGAATCGAAATCTAAAGCATTATCGTTAATAATGGGTTTTAATATGCCTTCTAATGTTAGCGTACCATCTGTTATGGTAGGTGGTAGATTATTGTATAATGACGGATGACCGGGGTCTTGAATCTCTAAAGGGCGGTGCCCGGTTTCGGGACCTAAATATTTAGGTTTAATTTTATTAACCAACGATTCAAAATCATCATTGTTACCTGTTGAAAAACTCCACTTGTAATAAACAGGATAAAACTGGTTGTATCCTCTTATACTTGGGTTATCAATGGTTGATACTTGCATATCAGTATCGGTTAAATCCCATGCCGATTTTTGTATGCTGATGTCAGTAGTTTCGAAACCTAACCCGGCTCTGCGACCCAACTCAAAAGTAGGTATTAAAAATGCATGGTATTGTTTGTTGGGTTTTAACCTACGTGGGCAAAGTACCCTTGATAAAGCAATATCAGGATTGGCTGCCTTATCAGCCTTAACGGCTGCTTTTAAACTTTCTAATGTAGGAGCTGCTCCGTAATTTCCATTTACTTGCACATGGGCCCAAGCCCACATTTGCTGAGGGTTAGGAAATACCAGCGAAGGTTTTTGTTTTAACTTAATAACCGATAATGGGGCATTGGGCAAATCTACTTGCTCAAATTCCGAATCATCTAAAACCACTAAACTTAACCAAGGACGCAACTTCTTTTGATCGCCATCTGTGGCCGCTTTTAAAGGTGTGTAGCGCCAAGGAAAGTCTTCCTCATAAAACTCTACATAAGACAGGTAATTAGGTTCAAATACATTTACACCTGCGGGTGGACTTGTCCTAATAACAGCAGCTGGGTCGATACCTAATATATCGCCAGGGCCATACAATTCAATTTCTTTTGAAGCAAAATCAGGAACAGTAAATGGTGTTAAGCCATCTGAATCTTTCATTTTACCTGCAAACTGAAAATTTAAAGAAATAGCATTTCTTTGGTTGCCGCCTGCTGTTGGGTTTGTTCCAAAATTATCTTCGGTAGTTATCCCGGTTGCAATACTATATCTGATATGCGGTATATAGGTTATATATGTTGGTGTTG
>JAKRSG010000382.1 GCA_022402405.1 Bacteroidia bacterium
TTCTTCTCGGGGTTGAAATGGATTAGCTTGTACCTGACTAATAGGAATCTCACTGATGGAGTGAAGTGGTTTCGACTCGGATCCTGTTATATCAGTACTTGCATTTTCTAATAAAGCACTTAATCCCCTTCCTAATGCATTTCTTTGTTGTTTGCTCATGCTTGTTTGCCTCTATTAATTTAAATCGTGATTACTTTCCATCATATTGGTTTTGGTTAAACCATTTTTGTGCAATAGTTCTTTTGCCAAATTAAGATAATTAATGGCACCTTTACTCTCTGCATCGTGCGTTATTACGGCCAATCCAAAACTTGGAGCCTCACTTAATTTTGTATTTCTCTGAATAATGGTATCAAATACCAAATCTTGAAAATGCATTTTCACCTCTTCCACCACTTGATTGCTTAATCGTAAACGCATGTCGTACATAGTTAGCAATAAGCCTTCTATCTGCAATTCAGTATTTAGATTGGTTTGAATAATCTTTACGGTATTCAATAATTTACCTAAACCTTCTAAAGCAAAATATTCGCATTGAACCGGAATAATAACCGAATCACTAGCCACCAACGAATTGGTGGTTATCAAACCTAATGAAGGAGAACAATCAATAATCACAAAATCATATTGCTTTTTAACCTTCTCTAATGCATGACTCATGATGCGCTCACGATTGGGAACATTAATTAACTCAATCTCAGCTCCTACTAGGTCGATGTTTGATGGTAAAATATCTAAGTAAGTAAAGTCGGTTCCTAAAATAGCATCCTTAACAGGTACTTCATTTACCAAAACCTCGTATAATCCTGTTCTGATATCTTTTGGGTCAAATCCCAAACCAGAGGTTGTATTAGCCTGTGGATCGGCATCTATAACCAAGGTTTTAAACTCTAAAACAGCCAAACTTGCGGCTAAATTAATGGCAGTGGTAGTTTTACCAACTCCGCCTTTTTGATTTACAATTGAAATTGTTTTACCCATATTTTTAAATGGTGAATTCTTCACCTGATTTTAATAATTGTAACTGTATACCAGATTCTTGAAATTTACTTTTGGCAGCTTCTCTATCGATTATAATATAACCAAAAGTATCATAATGCAATCCTATTATGGTATGGCACTTTAAAAATTTCGAGGCGATAATAGCATCTTCTACATCCATAGTAAAATTACCTCCGATAGGTAATAATGCTAAATCTATAGAATGTAATTCACCTAATAATTTCATATCCCCAAATAATCCAGTATCACCGCTGTAATAAATCGTTTTTCCTCCGTTTTTTAGAATAAACCCCATGGCAACACCTGCATATGTTCCGTCTGGAAAACTACTACTATGCGCCGCAAAACTAATGCTTACCTCTCCAAATGGAAATTGCCTTCTTCCTCCTACATTCATAGGATGCACATTGGAAACACCTTGGTTTATTAACCACTGTGTAATCTCCCATGATGAAATAACTAATGCTCCTGTCCTTTTGGCTAAATATACTAGATCGCCTGTATGGTCGGCATGACCATGACTAACCAATATATAATCCGCTTCAATACTATCTATATTCACTTCTTTGGCAAATTCATTACCATTTATAAAGGGATCAAATAGTAGCTTAGCTTGAGCCGTCTCAATCAAAAAACAAGAATGTCCGTAATAAGTTATTTTCATTTTTCGTGGAACTTAATTTCACATTCCGTGAAACATTGTTGTCCTTCAAAGAAAGAACAAGAAAATTTGAACTAATGCACCAGCTTTCAACACCCATGTTGATTACTTTTTTAATTATAAATTAAGCAGTTAAATAAAAAACTTGCTTAAAATGTAAAAATATCAGGAATGTGCAGCCAATAGCAAATCCAAATCTTTTTGGTAAATACTCAGGCGTTTACCTAAATGTTGGTTGGTTAAATTGCCTTTGTAAATATAAACTCCTGCGCGTACCTCGGGATGATTTAATAAAAAGGAAGCTAAGTTCCTCGACTCCGAAATTCTGAGTAATAATGGGGTTAATATATTACTCAAAGCATAACTAGCGGTTCTGCAAACATTACTAGTAATATTGGGCACACAATAATGCATCACATCATGTTTTAAAAAGGTTGGTGCAGCATGTGTGGTGAGTTCTGAAGTTTCGAAAACGCCTCCTTGATCTATACTTATATCCAAAATAACACTGCATGGCTTCATTTGAGAAACCAATTCTTCGCTAACTATTATCGGACTTCTACCTTCTTCGCTTCTAATACAACCAATAGCTACATCAGCATTTAAAAGGGCTTTTTGCAATATTTTTGGATGAATAAGAGAAGTAAATATGGGCTGACCCAAATTGCTTTGTAACCTGCGTAGTTTGGCTAATGAATGATCAAATACTTTTACAATAGCCCCTTTGCCAATAGCCGCTTTTGCTGCATATTCTCCAACTGTTCCAGCTCCAATAATAACAATTTCTGTAGGTGGAATACCAGATACTCCTCCCAATAACTCACCTTTCCCTCCTCCTCTTATACTTAATAAATCTGCTGCAATAGAAATAGCAGTAATTCCAGCAATTTCACTCATACTTCTAATGATGGGAAAAATACCATCACTGTCTTTTAAGTACTCAAAAGCCATGGCATTAATCTTCTTTTGCATCAACTTTTTGAAGTACGAATTAGATTTAGCACCGTGCTGTAAGGCCGAAATTAATAACTTATCTGGTGGCAATAAATCTATTTCTTCTAGGGTTGGCGGCTCAACTTTTACAATTACATCTGCTTTGTAAATCTCTTCTCTACTATAACAGATTTTGGCACCAGCCTCACTAAAATCTTTATCCGAAAATTTCGCTTCTTTTCCCGCATTGGTTTCTATCCAAACCTCATTGCCGTTATTTACTAATTGCTGAACCGAGGATGGTGTTAATGCTATCCTATGTTCCTGCAAAGTAGTTTCTTTTGGAACTCCTATATACAATGTTTTGTTTGTAGGCTGAATCTCTAATAATGATTCTTTAGGCTGTAGGCCTGCCTGTTTGGCAAGTTCACTAAATCCAAAAGATGAATGTTCGGTCATTTAAATGCGTATTTGAGTGAAATCAAAAATAAGCATTCATAGCCTATTTGCAACTATTTATTTTTCAATAATCTCAATTTCTCTGAATTCATTTTCTTTGCTAATTCGAATCTCCAAAAATGACTCGCCTTCCAATATCTCTTCAATCATCTCTGGCCATTCTATCAAGCAAATATTGCCGCTTTCAAAATAATCTTCGTAGCCAATATCATACACCTCTTCTATGGTCTTGATCCTATAAAAATCAAAGTGATATAGCGTTTTTCCATCTAATAAAGTGTACTCGTTAACTAGAGAAAAAGTCGGACTGCTTACATTTTGGTTCAGACCAAATTGCTTACATATTTCTTTAATTAGCGTGGTTTTTCCAGCACCCATTTCTCCGAAAAAACACCATAATTTTTTTGTTCCTGCATGGTCTAAAACCCAAGCGGCAACCTCAGAAAGCTCCGAAAGAGTATAACTCTTTTTCAACATTATGCTTTAGATGAATTTCTTCTTTTTAGCTCGGTTTGAACCAAACTCAATTCTCTTCCTGCCTGACCTTGAACACTGGTATTCTCTTGGGCTCTTCTAAATAAATACGGCAATACCGCTTTTACGGGTCCGTAAGGCAAATACTTAGCTACGCAATATCCTGCATTGCCTAAATTATAACTTAGATGATCGCTCATACCAAACAATTGCGAGAAATATACACGAGAATCATTAGGTTCAAGTCCAGCCTTTTTCATTAACTCTATAAGGTATAAACAACTGTCTTCATTATGGGTACCGGCGCAAATAGATAACATTTGTATATTGTTTATACAATATTCCAATCCGGCATTATAATCTCTATCGCTGGCATCTTTAGAAGGCTGAATAGGATTGGTATAATTCATTTCTTGTGCGCGTAAAGCCTCTTTCTCCATGTATGCGCCTCGTACCAATTTTACACCGTAGTAATAGTTATGTTGCTTAGCATGTTCAACAGATTTTTTTAGGAAATCGAGCCTATCATGACGGTAAAACTGAATGGTATTATAAATGATGGTTTTCTCTTTGTTAAACAACATCATCATCTCAGTAACCATATCGTCTATTGCATCCTGAATCCAGCTCTCTTCGGCATCTATAAACAACCTAACATTATGTTTATAAGCCATTTCACAAATCATATGAATGCGCCTTTTTACTTGTCTAAATTCTGCTTGTTCTAGTTCACTCAATTCTTGTTTGGCATTAATTTTTGCCAATAAATTGAAACGTGCTACCCCTGTAACTTTAAATACGCTAAACGGAATAGCTGGATTAGAATCTGCTTTTAAAATTGTCTTGATAATCTCTTGAGCAGTAGCTTCAAACACCTCCTCTTTCTCTTCTCCCTCCACCGAATAATCTAAAATAGTGCCCACCTTATATTGGTGCATCAACTGAATATTCTTTTCACAATCCTGTATATTCTCTCCTCCACAAAACTGATGAAAAACCGTACGCTTTATAATCCCTTTAATCGGTAATCGCATAGCAAAAGCCGCTTCAACCATTTTTGGTCCGGCCTGAACCAACCAATTATACCCTATAGCTTTGAATAATAAATAAGAGTTACGAAGTTCTTGGTTAGTTTTTGTTTGAAAGGCAATTTGTGTGTTAGAGAAATCAATTCTACTGTGATTCATGTTTTGTTAATATTAAATTGTGCTTACCAATTTATAGCCTTATTTTGCCGCACAAAAGTATTATAAAAAAGCTCGTTTCATGAAAGAAATTATTCAAAAAGATTTTGAAATTTACTTTGGCCAGGATGTATTAGAGAAACTC
>JAKRSG010000383.1 GCA_022402405.1 Bacteroidia bacterium
TACTCAAACTATTCAAACAACCGTTTCAAAATCATTAGAAAATCTCATTTTTGTTGTGACAGGATCATTTGAAAAACTATCAAGAGAGGATATGATTCAACTAATCCAAAAGCACTCTGGAAAAGCAGTTTCCTCCCCAAACAAAAAAACTAATTATATTGTTGTTGGCGAAAATCCAGGGGATTCAAAGGTTAAAAAAGGCAATGAATTAAATATCCAATTTATTAATCTCCAAGATTTATTAAATTTAATTGAAAATGGAAAAAAATATTGATTATATATTAAATAGCGCTTCAATTGAAAGAGATTTTAATTTACTTCAAGGTATATTGACTGGAACAAATTTCGATGGGATAATTAATGAAATGGAGATTGTTGCATTAAAAAACTGGGTAAGTAATGTAAATCCTTATCAAAATAGACAGCCATATTACGAAGTCATTCTGTTATTAAATGAAATAATTGAAACTGGAAAGTGCAGTTCACAAGATATTGATGATATTTTATGGTTTATTAATTCAAAAAGTACACGAAGAAATTATTATACTCTCGACAATAATAAAAGACAAATCTTGATTGGAATTATATGCGGAATAATAGCGGATGACCATATTAATATTAATGAGTTTATTCAATTAGAAAAGTGGATGGCTGAAAACACTAACCTTGCCGGCACTTTTCCTTATGACGAAATTAAGAGAACTTTAGAATTAAAAAACACATCCTTTTTGCAAGAACATTTATTAAACCTTAAACAAATATTTGAAAGTTTTACTTCAGAAGACTCAGACAATTCAAACAATAACTTAATTAAATTTCTCGAAGAAAATTTATATCAAAATGAGGTATTTTTTGACAATATGAACTTCTGTGTAACAGGAAAATCAGGAATTTACTTAAGAAAAGATATTGAGTTAATGATTCTTGAACGAGGAGGAAAAATTTGTGGAGTATCAAAAAAACTAGACTATTTAGTAATATGCAATGAAAAAAGTAATGCGTGGACTCTAGGTGTTTATGGAAATAAAATTGAAAAACTAATTAAACTAAAAGAAGAAGGTATTAACATTAAAATTCTAACAGAAACGCACTTAATAAACGCATAGATTACAATTGAATTTAGGATTACTTTACTTTCACTTTAACATAAAAGCTTATTAAACTCAAAAAAGGCCAGCGATTTAAACATTAAAATGATTTCCGAGCAAGACTTTTTGGCGATGCTTTAATCTCTTTAACAATCCTTACCTTCGTTGCAAAATCATGAATAAAATTCAATTAGACGAAACCATTTGTGCATTGGCTACACCTGCGGGTGTGGGTGCCATTGGTGTTATACGTGTGAGTGGCGAGCAATCTATACAAATAGTAAATTCTATTTTTAAAGGAAAGAATTTATTAGAAGTTCCTACTCATACCCTGCATTTTGGTAAAATAATGGAAGGTGCAGAGTTGGTAGATGAGGTATTGGTGAGTGTTTTTAAAGGAAGCAAAAGTTATACGGGCGAAAACAGTATAGAGATATCTTGTCATGGTTCTCCCTATATACAGCAGCGTATTTTGCATGTTTTGGTTCAGACAGGAGCCCGATTGGCGCAGCCTGGAGAGTTTACCATGCGCGCATTTTTGAATAAGAAACTCGACTTATCCCAAGCAGAAGCGGTGGCCGATGTGATTGCCTCTCATTCGGAGAAGAGTCATAAAACCGCCATGAACCAAATGCGCGGCGGATTTAGCAAAGAGATTGCTAGCTTAAAAGAACGACTAGTAAATTTTGCTTCGTTAATAGAGCTCGAATTAGACTTTAGCGAAGAAGACGTAGAGTTTGCTAGCAGGCCCGAACTCAAAGAATTGGTGCAAAAACTCTATACTTTAATTCAGTCATTGGTTCAGACATTTAAAATGGGAAATGCCATTAAAAACGGCGTACCCACGGTAATTGCAGGTAAGCCAAACGCCGGAAAATCTACTCTATTAAACACCTTAGTTAAAGAAGAAAGAGCCATAGTAAGCGCCATAGCCGGAACCACTCGCGATACCATTGAAGAGGCGTTTGTAATTGATGGAATTCAGTTTAGGTTAATAGATACTGCGGGCATTAGAGAGCATACCAGCGACAGTATAGAAAGCATTGGCATAGAAAAAACGTATGAGAAAATTAGTCAGGCCAGCATTGTTTTATACGTATTTGATGTAAACGAAACCGATTCTAATCAGTTAGAAACGGAACTAGCCGGATTTAAAGAAAGAGATTTGGTATTAATTCCGATTGGCAATAAAATAGACCTTGGCAATGCAGAGCAAATTAGAGCCAAATTTGCGAATAGAAACGATATTATTTACATATCGAGCAAAGAACAACAAGGTATAACCGACTTACACAAACGACTTAAACGCGTTATAGAAAGCGATCAAATACATAGCGATGTTATCATAACAAATATCCGCCATTTCCAGGCATTAAGTCTGGCCGGAGAATCTTTACAAAACGTACTAGAAAGCATGGATATTGGCAGAACCGGCGAGTTATTAGCATTCGATATCCGCAAAGCTATTTTCCACCTGGGAGAAATTGTTGGCGATATTACCACCGATGATTTATTGGAAAACATATTTAGTAAGTTTTGTATAGGAAAGTAAATTCTAAAGAAGAAATTCGAAATTCTAAATCCGAAATTCGAAAGAAGAAATTCGAAATCACTGCTGTCTGGGAAAATCCTACTACAAGAATGAAGATCCTTCGCTCCACTTCGTTACGCTCAGGATGACAATATTTTAGACCTTAAAAGCAGTGTGCTTGGAGGCAGCGAAGCTGCCTCCAAGCACACTGTCGATTAAAACAAGCGTGTAACGAGTTATTCAGAGCGATAGCGAAGAATCTCATGCTTTATCCCGGACATCAGTGATTCTAAATTCTAAAGAAGAAATGTCGAACATCGAACGCTGAATTTTGAATATCGAAGTAATAGCAACCAAACTTACAAACCTACAAACCACCAAAGACTAACGACTAACGACTAAAGACCAAACGCAGCTACTACTCGGAAACCGTTATGTATATTACGACCGCTGGGCATGTAGTTACTGCGATTACTGATGCGGCAATAGATATTTTCGTCCTCCCAACTACCACCGCGCACCACTTTAAAAGTGCCGCTTAGCGGTCCCACTGGGTTGCTTTTAAAGCCCGCATGATAAGGTCCGTACCAATCGCTGCACCATTCCCAAGCATTGCCGCTCATATCATATAAACCCAATTCGTTGGGATATTTTCTGGCCACGGGATACGTTTTAGATTCGTTATTCCAAGCCAAATACGAAACTTCAAATCCGCCGCTGTATAAGCTCCGTTGTCTGTATTTTCCGCCCCGCGCAGCAAACTCCCATTCGGCTTCTGTGGGCAAGCGATAGCTAACACCCAATTTCTTGCTAAGCCAAGCGCAATAAGCGGTGGCATCGTACCAAGAAACATTAACCATAGGATGATTATCATTCCAATTCCAAGGCGGAGCTGCAGGCATAGACCGTTTGGTATCCTTGCAAAATTCGCTATATTGAGCCACCGTCACCTCCGTTTTACCCATTTTAAACGGGCTGACCCAAACCCTTTGCTGCGGCCATTCATCGCTCTCACCCGTGTTGGTTTCATCGCCCATAAGGAATGTATCGCCTTCGATGGGTATCATTTCTGGAAACAACTGCGCCTTCAAAGGCAATACAAAAAATACCATGCAAATTAGCACAGCAATTTTATATAGCTTTAAAGATGATTTCATGGGTTCGTTTATACAAACATAAAGGAGAGCAAGAAATAATGCAACAGTGACTAATAATCATAAAAATCTTATTATACCTAAAATTTATGCCGTTTCCAATTTACGGATACGTTAGAGCCGTTGGCGAAAAGGATTGAATCTGGTTTTTGTTGGTTCAGGCCAGAAAAGGATGCGCCGTACATGGCACTAAAATCGCAATTAATTTCACATTTTGTAATTTTTTGGGTTAACCATTTGGGGTGATTAATCCTAAATTCTTGAGAGGTGTTTTCGTTAATTTTGGTGAACCCAAAATACCGCTCAAAAATGAATTCTTCTATGGAATCTTGTTCTATTTTATTTTGGGGTGTTTGACATTCAAAAGAAATGGCGTTCCATTTATTATTGATTTTCCATTCATAGGTTATATTTACATTATCTGATAAATCAAATGAATGACGCGTGGGAATTGAGATGTAGTGCTCTTTGTAAAGGATATTTGCTAAGAAGGCAACTATTTTAAAAGGCACTGTTTCATTGATAAAAACCACCCCTCTTTTAACTTTTTTACCATCTATTCTCTTCACATAAAACCTCAGGTTTATTTCTTCAAAGGAGCCAAAAAAGGGAATGGGAATATGGAATAAACTCGTTTTTTTAAACATAAATCCCACCAAACTTACGTAGGCCGAGCCATTAAAATAATCTAGCTCTACGCCTTTGGGCAAATAAGGCTCAAGCACATTGGCTTCAACTCGGTAATTTGCCATCACCAGGTGTTCCCAATCTGCTCTCAAAAATGTTTTTTCCATGTGTTTATTCTGAACCAATAGCAACACGAAAGCCTTAGGATTGTTTGGTTTGAGGGGTTGGCATTTGTACCCACAATTACCTTGGTTCAAACAAATTTTTAAGAAAAAACTTGTAGATAATGATGGTTAGTTTTTGCTAAACAAGATATATTTTAAAGATTCTAAACACTTTAGAAAAATATCTGTTTTATATATATATAGTTTTCTTTATAACCCTTTCAAATGAAAAAATCATTGATAATCCTTACACTGCTTACTGTTTTAGTATTCATTTCCCAAACCTATTTAATTATGGCCCAAACTGAAACGCAAAATTA
>JAKRSG010000384.1 GCA_022402405.1 Bacteroidia bacterium
GTGTTGGTTTTGGTAGCCAAAGTATAACTGTTGTAACTGCAGTGAGTGGTTTCGACGTAGTTCAACTTTGTGCAGAACAAAAATCAATCTGTACCAATTGTGGTAGTAGAACACCAGGGACCTTCGTTCCGGGTATTGAGGTGTATACATTTGAGGGAAATATTAGTTTAGCCTCTATTCCAGCAAGTTGTTGTTTAATCAATATTGGTTATGGAATTTGTTGTAGAAATAGTGCTATCACAACTCTTGCTAATCCAGGTTCGTTAAACTTTTTTACTCAAGGTACTATTAATCGTTGTGCTACACCTTGTAACTCATCGCCAACATTTACCAATGACCCAGTTGCTGTAACATGTGCTGGTCAAGATTTTACTTATAACTTAGGTGCCATTGACCCTGATGGTGATTCATTGAGTTATTCATTTGGCCAGTCATTAACTGCTCCAGGCGCTTCAGCCCCTTATGTTTCGCCTTATAGTCCAAGTGTGCCTCTACCATATTTAGGAGCTCCTATTCAATCGCCACCAGCTGTTCCACCTATCGGTATTAGTATTGATCCGGTTACTGGGGATTTGCGTTTTAGGCCGATGGGAACTTTCGTTGCGAACCTTATTATTGAGGTACGACAATGGAAAATGATTGGAGGTGTTCCTACGCTTATGGGTATAACCCGACGAGATATTCAGTTTTATAGTAGGATTTGTCCAGAGAATAATCCTCCTGTATTACGAACTTACAATAATGATGGTACTTTAAGTTCGCCACAGCCTAACTTTAGTTATTCTATCTGTGCCGGACAACAATTATGTTTTATGATTTCTGCTTGGGATAATACAGCAGGTTGGGATACTACCGACATGACATGGAATTCTCCGGCGTTGATGGTAAGCAAAGGTGCTACTTTTGTTAAAGCATATAACGCAGCTCAGAGAACCATGCTCGGGCCTAAATATGATAGTATGCGATTTTGTTGGACTCCTCCAGCAGATATGGCCAGTAACCTACCTTATTATTTCGTTGTAACAGCAAAGGATAGGGCATGTCCAATTCCAGCTCGTACTACTCGTTCATTTAGTATTTTGGTAAGACGTGTGCCATTAGCTACTATCAATAAGATAAATAAAAATTGTGGGTTCTATGATTTTTCATACACACAAACCAATGTGGTTCCAATTAATCCATCTTACACTAAGATATTAGTAGAAACAGCTCCAAATTCAAATACCTATCAAACATATAATGCGCCAGCTGTTTCAAATCATAGGTTTACTCAAGGTGGTTGGCATAGAATACGCTTGCAATTAACTACCACTGCACCTCCAGCACCTAATGGTTGTCCGAATGATAATATTTGGGACTCTGTTCTAGTTGCTAATCCAGTAGAAGTTAATATCCGCGATACGTTCAACTGTTTTGGAACTCCTGTTGTGGTGAAGGCTAATGGTAAATTTGGAATTCCATATGGAAATTCATACAGATACACCTTATATAGTGGAGGAATGGGATCGAACACAATTATTCGTCCGTTTGGAATAGATTCTAACTTCTCTATTAACCCTCCAACACCCGGAGTAACTAGCGCGTATAAAGTACTCATTCAAGATTTGAATGGTTGTAGAGACTCTGCATTATTAAATATATTTACTCGTGAGTTGCCATTAAAGGAATTACCTAGCTCTGCTAGATATTGTTTTGGAACTACCGATACTGTAGATGCTGGAAATAGCAATGGTACTGTAAATATATGGCGTTGGAGAAAAATACCAGTATCTCCAGTACTAAGTGATTCGGTATCTCAGAAAATTACTCCGCGAGATAGTGGTCAATACATAGTTAGAAAAACAGATATAAATGGATGTTCTAATTTAGATACTATTATGGTTTATATAAACGAACAAGTGCCTGTAAGTGCTGGTCCGAACCGAACCATTTGCGAAAAAGATCCTCCAATTAATATCGTTGCAACTGGAACCACAGCAGCTATAGATAGTTTCCAATGGAGAGTAATTCCAGTTCCTAATCCAGATGCAGTATTAACCAGATCTGCAACATTAACGGTTTCGCCACCAACTAATACTAGTTATCAGGTAACAGGTTTCTTAACTTACGGAGGTATTACGTGTTCATATGTAGATACTATGGATGTTATCGTTAAGCCATTGCCGGTAATTAATAGGCCTGAGAATATGTCGTTGTGTAGAAATACCAGTTTGGTTTTATTACCAAGCATTACCTCTACAAACAAGCCAGGTTTAATTACTTCTGTATGGACATACCCTCAAAACCCTGCTGCATTAATTGGTAATCAAGTTGTGATTGCGAATTTGGCTAATTTACCGCCAGCACCTCCAACTCCAGTTAGGGGAAATATCATTCGTTTAACTGTAAATGATGCTGATGGATGTAGAATTAATGATTCTATTGTAATATCTGTATTCCCAGTTCCATTGATTAATGCAGGTCCAAGCCGAACTTTCTGCGACTTTGCAAGTGTATTCAATATCAACCCAGGTTCTCAATTGTACTCTCCAAACGGTGGTGCTTTAGCAACCAATGAAGAGTGGTTTGGTCGTGGTATATATAAACCAAATGCAGGAATAAACTACTATGCGTTTAATCCGCAAGCAGCAGATGTGGTGAGTTTGCCAGATACCAATATCATTACCTACAGATTTACTGCAACCTTCCCACTAAACAATGCGGTAACATTTGTGCCAGCGGTTCCTGGTTTCTTGGTACCTTCTCCTATTGGAGGTTGTGTGGCCACTGATACAGCCATTTTCGCAGTTATTAAAACTCCAAAATTAGAAACAGGTATTGCACCTTCTTTATGTCGCTCGGGAAGTTCTGTAGAATTAGATCAGCACATGTTAGGAAGAAGCACTACCTCAGCTAATCCTTTAAGCAGTTATTGGTACATTGGCGCACCAGATCAAATGTATGCGCAAGCCGTAACTGGAGGTAGAAGTTTTAATCCTGCTAGTCCAATTTTAGAAAACTATACTCGTCAGTATACCTTAATTTACGCAGATACCTCAACTACTTGTAGAGTGGCAGATACAACCACTATTCAGGTAAATGAAAATCCGGTGGTTGATATAGATTATGCCTCTATGAGTGATAGTGCTGTTTGTAAAACTCGCGGTAGTGTGTTGTTCTTTATGAACCCAAATAATACTCCTTCGAGCGACGGTGAAATGAGTAGTTTCCCAGTGTTACCTGCAAGTGAATTTGATGTAACTGCTGGTAGATTTACCATTAGTAACGCACCAGCAGGCTTATACAATGTGAAGTACTATTATAAAGATCCAGGCACAGGTTGTGATAACAGAGATTCTATTAACATAAGAATACAGGATCCTCCACAAATTGATATTACAGATGATGGAACGGTTTGTTCGTATGGAGCTGTATTTAATGTAGGCTTTAAAACAGTACCTAGTGCTCCTTATACTTGGAGTTGGAGTACTCCTGATGGAAATGGTAGCATAGCTGATAATGGTACTACTGGTATTTCATATACTGCAACAGCTGCTGATATTGCTCGTGGAAGAATTACATTCCGTGCCACCACTGTAGACTTAACTACTGATCCGGATGTTTGTGCGGCGGTTAGTGATTCTGCTACCTACATTATTAAGCCAAAACCTGATGCTAACTTCAGCGTAGCTCCTGATAGAGGTTGTGTGGATGCTCGTTATGGAATTACTTTAAACCCAACTTACACCGCAGTGCCTAGTTCGGTTGCAGGAAGTACCTACAAATGGTTTGTGGATGCCACAGATTTTAATACTACGCCTGCCAACCCTGCTCCTTTTGATCAAACAACGTATTCTGGCGTGTTTACTCAACCAGGTAACCATACTATATACTTGTTTGTAGAAGCAGATGGTTGTACCGATACTGCAAGTGCTCCTGTAACTGCATGGCCATCTCCAGTGGCAGCATTTACCACTAATCCAGAAAGCACCACTATCGCAAAACCAAACTTTGATTTCTTTAATCAAACTACCATTGCCGATAATGCTGCTTTACAATATATCTGGTATTTCCCACCATTAATGCCAGGCATTCCAAGAGTGGATTATACCTTCGAACCTAAGCAAGTTCAATTCGCAGCAGATACTGGTCAGCAGTGTATTAAACTTACTGCAATCAGTCCAAATGGTTGCTACGATTCTACTGTAAGATGTGTGCGAATAGATCCAGATATCACAGTGTTTATTCCAAATGTATTCCGTCCTAAAAGCTCTGATGGCAAAGGTGGAAGTGATATTGGACTTGATCAAGGTTGTGGATATGGTTGTAATCAAACCTTTAAAGTAAGTGCAACAGGTTTTGAAACAATAGAAATATTTGTATTCAACCGTTGGGGCCAGAAGGTATACGAGGCATACATGACAGACAAAACCTACGATCCATATGAAGGATGGAATGGTAGAGATTTTAATAAAGGTCAGGATTGCCAACAAGATGCATATATTTACCAAGTTAATGCAACAAGCTTTAACGGTAAGAAATACACCTATAGTGGATCTGTAACCTTATTAAGATAATAGGATATAAAAAAAAGCCCTTGCAGAAATGTAAGGGCTTTTTTTATGAATATTATTTGGATGAGATTAGTTCAATTTTTTCGTGAACTATTTGTTCAAATCCACCCCACACATTTTTTACGTTTATAAAACCGTTTGCCTTAAGAATACTAGAAGCAATCATGCTCCTATAACCTTTATCGCAATAGATTAATATTTCTGCTTTTTTATCTAATTCATTCATTTTTTGAGTGAGAATAGAAAGAGGAATGTTTTGTGCAACGTTTA
>JAKRSG010000385.1 GCA_022402405.1 Bacteroidia bacterium
CGTTTTAGGCTTGCAATTAGCCTTCTTAGACAAGCCAAATGAATTAAGCACTTTAAGCATAGACACCAATCTAATTGGTGGCATAGAAGGCAATAGCGGAAACCCCGGATATTCGTGGAAAGTGCAAGGTGTAATTAACCTTTGCGGTGCCATGGGAAATGTAAGCTGGATGAGCGATAACAAAGATGTAAGCATTTGCAATATGCATGGCAATGGCGACCTTACTGTGCCTTATAAAACAGATTATTTCAAGTTTTTTGGCACCAATGTAGCCCTTCTTCAAGGCAGTTTTAGTGTAGATTCTGCGGCCGCCGAATTTGGTTTAGATTCTCGTTTATATACTTTTTATGGTGCGCCACACGTGCCTTTTGTTGGCTTAACAGAGGCCAATCAATTGTACATGGATACAACAATAAATTATGTTGCTAGGTACTTATACAAAAATGTTACTGGCAATATTCCAAACGCTCTGGCTGAACCAAAACATGCAGGCAATGAAATACGTGTTTACCCAAATCCAGCTGCGGAGAGAGTGCAAATTGAGTCGGGAGAACATGATATTATTGGGATAGAATTATATTCATTAAACGGTCAAAAGCTGCAACAATGGATTGGTTCAGACCGAAATATTACATTAAATTTAAACCAATTACCCATTGGATTGTATGTACTTAAAATAGAAACGGGCAAACAAAGCATTTTTAAGAAATTGAGGATAGATTAATGGCTATACGATTTTATAAAATTTATGATTTTGGGATAGATGGCAAGGAGCCGCAAGACATGTATAGCGCCAGAACCATTGACATTGAAAACAAGCGAATTTGCCTAGCGCGAGTGCCCAGTGGGTATTATGCCGTTGATGATGTTTGTCCGCATGCGGGAGCAAGATTAGGTTTGGGAAAATGCACGGAAGACGAGATGATTATTTGTCCGATACACCGCTACCAATACAACCTAAAAACAGGCAGGGGTTTGCCCAAACAAGGAGATTATGTAAACACGTATCCAGTAGAAACGCGTGCAGACGGCGTATATGTTGGATTGGAGAAAAAGTGGTGGCAGTTTTAGTATGATAGTTCATTTGGTTATATTTATTGTAGCGATTGCTTGCTTAATATTTGCGGCCACTATTTTTACGCAATCGGCCGAAAAGATTGGCTTGTACATGAAATTACCCTCCTTTGTGGTTGGGATATTTATTGTAGGCGTTGGTACTTCCCTACCCGAACTTATTTCTGGAATAATATCTGTACAAAAAGGCGTTTCAGAAATTTTGCCCGGCAATATAATGGGTGCTAATATCTCTAATATATTGCTTATAACGGGAGTGGCAGTGGTTGCCAATAGAAAGCCTATTCAATTAAAAAGCGATTATTTATACATTGATTTGCATTTTTTAATTGGTAGCTTTTTATACTTTTACATCATTACGCAAGATGGAATTATTCAGTTTTGGGAATCGGCAATAGGCATTGCAGTATATTTAATATACAGCACCTATTTAATTAAAAGTGAAATACCCGATAAAGAGAAAAATCAATTAGAAGAGATCCACTCTTTCCCTTGGAAAAGCTTCATTTTATTATTAGCTAGTGCAATGGGAATATTCTTTGGTGCCGATTATACCGTTAGTTCTTTGGAGCAAATTGCATTGGCGTTTCATGTACCAAACAGCATTATAGCATTAACTTTATTATCGCTTGGAACCACGCTACCTGAACTTACAGTAAATATATCTGCTATTAGACAAGGAAAAGCCGAGATGGCCATCGGCAATATTTTAGGTTCGTGTGTGTTTAATACGCTTATGATTGCGCCCATATCATCGGCCTTTGGAACTATTAATGTGCCACAAGATTTACTTTCTTTTTCATTGCCGGTTATGGGTGCATGTGGCTTGTTTTTTTATTTATTAACCCAAGACAAAAAAGTATCTGTTTGGGAAGGCCTATTGCTTATTTGTTTGTACATGCTTTTTATGATGAAAATTGCAGGAATTTAGTTTAAAATTAAAGTCAAGTAGGCTAATATTTTTTGTATACTTGCATCAAAAAAAAGCAGTATGCAGTTTGAAAACAGCTTAGATTTTGCGCAGCATTTAGATAAAAACGATAGCTTATCGAAATATAGAAACGAATTTCATTTAATAAATCATAACGGAAAACCTTGTGTGTATTTGTGTGGCAACTCGCTTGGCTTGCAGCCAAAGCGCGTGAAAGCAGCCATAGACCAAGAGTTGCAAGATTGGGCAGAATTAGGTGTAGAAGGACATTTTAGAGGTAAAAATCCTTGGATGTATTACCACCATTTTTTAACAGAAAATGCAGCTAAAGTGGTTGGTGCCTTGCCTTCGGAGGTAGTTATCATGAACAACCTTACGGCCAATTTGCACCTCATGATGGTAAGCTTTTACAAACCCACGGCAACTCGTTACAAAATTATGATGGAAGGGGGCGCCTTTCCATCTGATATGTACGCCATGGAAACGCAAGCCAAACACCATGGGCTGAATCCAGAGGAGGCCATCATTGAATTAAAGCCAAGAGCGGGCGAATATACTTTGCGCACCGAGGATATATTGGCCGAAATTGAGAAACATAAAGACAGCTTAGCTATTGTGATGATGGGGGGTGTAAATTATTATACCGGACAGTTATTCGATATGCAGGCCATTACAGCTGCAGCCCATGCGGTGGGCGCTAAAGCTGGCTTTGATTTAGCACATGCAGCGGGAAATATTCCGGTAAAATTGCACGATTGGAATGTAGATTTTGCTGTGTGGTGTACGTACAAATACCTTAATTCTGGTCCAGGTGGCACCAGCGGTGTTTTTGTGCACGAAAAGCATGGCAATAATCCAGAGATAAACAGATTTGCCGGTTGGTGGGGACATGATGAGCAGGAGCGTTTTCAGATGAAGAAAGGCTTTATTCCTATGCAAGGCGCGGCAGGTTGGCAATTAAGCAATGCCCAAATTTTGCCTATGGCTGCACATAAAGCTTCCTTAGAACTTTTTGCCGAAGCAGGCATAGAAAACTTACGCAAAAAGAGTGAACTCTTAACAGCCTATCTCGAGTTTATTTTAGCAAGCTTTTCTGAGCATTTACGCATCATAACTCCGGCTGATCCAAACGCTAGAGGCTGCCAATTATCTATTATTGTAAAAGAAAACGGCAAACAATTATTTGATTATTTAGAAACCCAAGGAATCCTCCCCGATTGGCGCGAACCCGATGTGATAAGAATGAGTCCGGTGCCAATGTATAACTCATTTGAGGATGTATTTAAGATTGGTGTGGCGTTGAAAGGATATTTTGAAACAAAACAATAAAGTGTAATTTAAGCTTTATAATTGAAAGTATTAAGCTATAAAAATTAATAAAATGGCAGAAAAAATAAACATTATAGGTGGCGGATTAAGTGGTACGTTGATGGCCATTTATTTGGCGAAGAGAGGTTTTGAAATTAATTTGTTTGAACGTAGACCTGATATGCGTAAAAACAAAGTTTATGCAGGAAAGTCGATTAATTTAGCCTTGTCAACACGTGGCTTACATGCTTTATCAAAAGTAGGTTTAGACCAAGAGATTTTAGCAGATGCCATACCCATGTATGGCCGTATGATGCACAGTAAAACAGGCGAATTGGCTTATCAGCCTTATGGCAAAGATGGTCAGGCTATTAATTCTGTTTCTAGAGGTAGGCTCAACATAAAACTATTAGAATTGGCCGATGAATTTGAAAACATTACCTTACATTTTAATACTCGTTGTACCGATGTAAATGTAGCAGAAGGTACTGCTATTTTTGAAATGGAAGACGGCAGCACCCAACACTTTTCTGCAGATAGAATAATTGGTACAGATGGCGCGTTTGCCGCTACCAGAGCGCGCATGCAAATGGGTGATAGGTTTGATTACCACCAGTTTTATTTGCATGTTGGGTATAAAGAATTGGAAATACCTGCTGGCGCCATGGGCGAGTTTAAGATGGAGAAAAATGCCTTACATATTTGGCCAAGAGGTGCTTTTATGATGATTGCCCTTCCTAACCCAGCCGGTGATTTTACGTGCACTTTGTTTGTGCCTTTTGAAGGCGAAAAGAGCTTTAATGCCGTTAAAACAAAAGAAGATGTGCTAAAATTCTTTGAAGAGGAGTTTCCAGACGCAGTGCCAATGATGCCTACTTTGTTGGATGATTACATGAAAAACCCAACCTCTAGTTTGGTTACGGTGCGTTGTTATCCTTGGGTAAAAGACGATAAATTAGCTCTTATGGGCGATGCTGCTCATGCTATTGTTCCTTTTTACGGGCAGGGTATGAATTGCAGTTTTGAGGATGTGGTGGTAATGGATGAGTGCATCGAAAAATATGGCAACGATTGGCATAAAGTTTTTGATGAATACCAAAAACTTCGTAAGCCAAATGCAGATGCTATTTCACAATTGGCCATTCAGAATTATTATGAAATGGCAGATAAGGTGGGCGACAAACATTTCTTGAACAAAAAGCGCATAGAGCATGCTTTGAGTGAACTGTATCCCGACCAATTTAAATCGCAATACGAACTTACTACGTTTAGTTTAAGTCCGTACAAATATGCCTTAGATCAAGGCGCCAAGAACGATTTGTTATTAGAGCGAATTATTGCGGAGAATGCAGAAGAAAAAATAAAAGACCCATCCTACATGGAAGAATTATGGCATTTACTGGCTTAATAATTGTATAATCATTTTATAAAAAAACACGTTTAAATTATGAAGAAATTATCAGTTAGTATTCTATTTATTTGTTTAGCATTTTTAGGTTCAGCCCAAAATAAAAAGGCTAAAACCAAGCAGCCAAAGCCTA
>JAKRSG010000386.1 GCA_022402405.1 Bacteroidia bacterium
TGCGCAATCTATTATGATGGGCATAAACGATGTGGTAGTAGCTGGTGGAATGGAAAGCATGAGCAATATTCCTTATTATTTAGATAAGGCCAGAAATGGCTATCGTTTAGGTCATGGCAGCGTAATAGACGGCATGGTAAAAGACGGATTGTGGGATGTGTACAAAGATTTTCATATGGGTAATGCGGCCGAAATTTGTGCTCGTGACTATAAAATTACCCGCGAAGACCAGGATAACTTTGCTATTGAGAGCTATACTCGTGCTCAAAATGCGTATGCAAAAAATGCATTTGCAGATGAGATTATTCCGGTTTCTGTGCCTGTAAGAGGTAAAGATCCAATTGTAGTTTCTGTGGATGAAGAATATACTAAGGTTAATTTTGAAAAAATGAAGACCTTAAAGCCTGCTTTTGAAAAAGAAGGTACTATTACGGCTGCCAACGCATCTAAATTAAATGATGGTGCTAGCGCATTAGTTTTAGTGAGTGAAGAAAAAGTGAAAGAATTAGGTTTGAAGCCATTAGCAAAAATTACAGGTTTTGCAGATGCAGCTCAAGCTCCTGAGTGGTTTACTACCGCTCCGGCATTGGCGGTTCCAAAAGCTCTTAAAATGGCTGGTGTAGATGCGGCTAATGTAGATTATTACGAATTAAACGAGGCATTCTCGGTAGTTGGAATTGTAAATGCACAATTATTAGGATTAGATGCTAACAAGGTAAATCCTCGCGGAGGCGCCGTGGCATTGGGTCACCCATTAGGTAGCTCAGGTTCTAGAATAGTGGTTACCTTGGTTCACGAATTATTGCAAGATGGCAAAAAAATTGGAGTAACCGGTATCTGTAACGGTGGCGGTGGAGCATCTGCTATTGTGATAGAAGCTGTGTAAGCAAATAAAAACTCGCAAATAATTTTTGTATTTTTAAAACTACAAAGAATTTGGTTCGTGATTGCGTATATTCGCAAATAACAACCAATTCTTTGTAGTTTTTTTATTTAATAGCATGAGATTATTAGTATTATTATCATTCTTTCTATTGTCTTTTCAGTCTACATGGGCACAAAAGCAAAAACTACTTAAGAAAATAGATTCCTTGTCGTTGGATTCACTCAAAGACTATGAAATTAGATTAGGCGGATTGGGTTATAGTATGGTGAGGGATTTTGATGAAGAAGTTAGAATTACTTCGGGAAGAAATTTTATTCGTCAGTTTGGAAGAGCGCTCAGGATACCGAACAGTTATTATTACCCATTTGATTCGCTTAAAAATGTCATGGTAATTTATGCTCCCGATGATTTATTTAGGATTTTTACTTGGAATGTGGCAACCAATGATGAAACATTTAGGTATTTCGGGGTGATCCAAATGAATCCCGAAAAGATTAAAAAATTGAATAAAAAAGATGAAGTTTTTCAATCCTTTTATCCTTTAATCGATAGGAGTGATAGTATTATAGATTTCCTCTTTACCACTGTAGATGCTAATAAGTGGTTTGGTGCATCTTATTATAAAATAGTCAAAACCAGTTTTGCTAAAAAGGATTATTATACCCTTTTAGGTTGGGATGGTGCCGGACCAGCTACAAACAAAAAGATTGCAGATGTGTTGGTGTTCAACAATGGTAAGCCAACCTTTGGGGCGCCTATATTTGACTTAAACAAAAAACGCAGGTATTACAGGATGGTGTTTGAGTTTAATAATCAAGCGACCATTGCATTGAGATACGACGAAAAAAGAAAATATTTAATATATGAAAACATTGTACCCAACAAACCATCCAATGCCGGACTCATTGAGCATTATTATCCAGATGGGTCTTTTGATTACCTCATTTGGAAAAACGGCATTTGGCTCAAACAGCCCGGATTTTTAGAAGTTGTAAGGTAGCGCCAGAACTTCATAATTCATAATTCAAAATTCATAATTCATAATTCAAACATGTATACAAAGATGAAACAACTAACCATACTCCTTTTATGGTTAGTAGCAGGAACTTTTTCTGCACATTCACAGGCCCTATCAGGGTCTTATTCTATTCCGGGCAGTTATAGCACAATAGAAGCTGCTGTTCAAGCTCTGAACCAAAATGGGGTTTCGGGCGCGGTTGTATTTGACATTGGAGCCGGTTCTGCCTACACAGAATCTCCTTTAGGGAGCATTGTATTAGGAAGTACGGTTCTCAATTCGAGTGTATCTGCCACTAATACAATTACGTTTAGAAAGGCTGCAACAGCAGCTGCCAATCCGGTTATTAATGCATATACGGGGACAAAAATTTCGAATTCAACCGATTCGATTGATGTTATGTTTGCCATTACCGGAACAGATTATGTTACTATAGATGGTATAGATTTGGCCGAATCATCTGCCAATACCAGCAATGTAACTTGGATGGAAGTGGGTTATGGATTATATAAATTAAGCTCTGTAGATGGTGCTAATTTTAATACTATAAGAAATTGTACTATTACCTTAAATCGTCAGAACATTACAAACGCTTCTGGAGTAAGAAACAATATTGCAGGTTCGGTAGGTATTGAGGTAATTGCTAGTTTGAGAACAGTGGTTAATACCGCTTTAGTTCCGACTGCTGTAAGTGGTGCCAGTTCTAACAATAAGTTTTATAAGAACACCATACAAAATGTAAATTTTGGAGTAGCCTTGTCTGGGGCTTCTGTTCCCTCTCCCTATTCCTTAGCCGATTTAAACAATGATATTGGTGGCTTTAGTGATTCTACTGGAAATACTATCATCAATTTTGGTGGTGGAACCGGTGCAGGTAATGCATGTGGTGCGGTGTTTATTAGCAATCAATACGGTTCAAATATTTCTAATAACATTATAAATAATAATACAGGTTCAGGAGTAAATCACCCCGTTTCTAACCGTGGTATTTGGTTGTTTGGTTCATCGCCTGGTGCAAGTTGTAATGTAAATAACAATACCATAACTATTATTTCGGGATCTGCTGTAGGTGCCATCAATTGGTGTATTGATATGGAGATGGCTCAATCTGGCGCCAATGGAAATGTGTTAAATATTAATGGTAATAAGCTTCTTAATTGTACTAGCGTTCCTAACACCACAGCTCAATTTACGGCTATTTGGGTTAACTCTGCTGCCACAACTGTAAACATAAATAATAACTATATTTATGGATACACCAGAAATTCTACATCTGGTACAGGAACTATTATATTAAGTCAGCTAGCTGGTATAGGAACATTAAATATAAATAACAATATAATCGACTCAGTAAGTTTAGTTGGGATTTTTGGTACTCAATACGGAATTGGAGTTACAGCACAAGCTTCAAATTTAAATATGAATGGTAATTCTCTTACCAGAATGAATTATACCAATACTACAACTGGAGCAGGTACATTTTATCCTATTTACAGCACGGGTACTCCAGCTGTAGTTAATGCCAATAATAATATTGTAGATAGTTTGGTTAGATCTGGAACTACAGGTGGAACTACAATTGGATTATACATTGCATCAGGTACCACACAAAATGTAAAAAATAATAGAATTAGCAACATGACCATCACAGGTACCGGAACTGGTTCTACTATGTATGGAATTCAAACCTCTGGTACAACTGTTGTTTGTGATAGTAATACCATTTACAATTTGAATGTTGCCAAATCTACCGGTACTGGTGCATTGTATGGTATTTATAATATTTCTAGTCCGAACAACGAAAATTTCCGATACAATACGATTTACAATTTAATCCATAATGGTACAGGAATATTGTATGGTTTATATACCTTCACAGCTACAGGGATAAGAACGGTTGCTTTTAATAATATTTACCAATTAACAGGAAGATCTACAGTTTCTGGAATTCAAATGAGTTCAAGTGTTCCAACTGTTTTTAATAATAGAATTTATGATTTACAAACCAACAGTACTGCTACAAGTATAGTATCAGGTATAGCAATAGCAACCACAACAGCTGGAACACCTAGATTATACAATAACTTAATTAGCAGACTATACGCACCACTTTCTAACGGTACAGGAGCAACTGTTGTAGGTATTAATATTTCTGCAACAACAGCTACTACTACCTTTGGAGTATATCACAATACCATATTTATAGATGCCGTTTCGTCAGGGTTAAACTTCTCTACTGCGGCCATACAACATGCAGCTAATGCAACTGCCACAACAGCAGCATTAGATTTACGAAATAATATTTTAGTTAATACCTCTACACCTAACGGTACAGGAACCTCAGTGGCACTAAGAAGAACTGCGGCTGCTATGAATAACTATGTTAATACTTCTAATAGAAACTTATTTTATGCAGGAGTTCCGAGTTCAAATAGATTAATTTTCTTTAACGGAACGGCTGCCGATTCAACACTCGAATTGTTTAAGTTAAGAACAGCTACTTTTGAACAAGCTTCGGTAACTGAGTTGCCAACTTTTATTGATACCCTAGGTGCTAATCCTGGATTTTTACATTTAGATACAACCGTTTCTACAAAATGTGAAAGCGGAGGTTCTGTAATTGCTGGAATTACTTTTGATGCCGATGGAGTTATTCGTCAGGGTAACCCAGGATACACAGGAACAGGATCTGCTCCTGATATTGGTGCAGATGAAGGTGAGTTTATTGGTTTAACAATGACACTCGATTCTATCAATGTAGACCAGATAACAGCAGCAGTTCCTTTAAATACAACCAATCAGTCAGTTGTTAGAATTAGAGATCGGAAGAGCGTCGT
>JAKRSG010000387.1 GCA_022402405.1 Bacteroidia bacterium
ATGATAATTGAGTGCTTCGTAATCGCCTACTTTAACGATACGTATAGGATACAGGTAGCAGGAAATTGGCTTACGTATACTTGACTTTCCGTCTAAGTAACTTTTCTCAATTCCACAAGATAGGAGTCCATTTTCATCACGCTTCACAAAATTACACTCACCACTCTTAAGGCAGGTAGTTTGCCATTCATCATCCTCGTCTTTTTCGAATGCTCCTACTCTATCAATTTCTTTTAGAGAGGCCTCACTCAAATAAGGTTTTATTAACTCAAAATTCTCTTCTATAGCACGCTTTTCTTCTTCTGTTACAGGCGCTCCTGCATCTCCTTCTATGCAGCAAGCTCCTTTGCAAGCACTGAGATTACAGATAAACTCCTTCTCAAAAACATCCTCCGAAATAAGCGTATTGCCAAGTATAATCATGCTGTAAAAATAGGGGAATTATCTTCGAAATTCTACATAAGAATTTTGAATACTTGTAATGTTAAAATCCATGAATTTTGGTTACTTTGCATCTTTTTCCAAGCTTGTTATGCAAGAATTAAAAAACAATATAATTGAACTATTTGGTAAAGTACCAGAAAACATAGATCTGGTTTTAGCTAATTTTTCCAAGTTAAATCTCAAACGAAATCAGCTATTATTTGAAGAGGGAAAGGTTTGTAAACAAATTTATTTTGTTCAGTCGGGCCTATTACAATTATATTCAATTGATAAAAAAGATAAAGAGAAAACACTAGATATTATTTTACCAAGTACTTGGTTTACAGATTTAGAAAGTTTTAAAAATGGGAGTCCAGCTAATACAAGTGCCAGAGCTGTTAGAGCCAGTACAGTTTTCTATGTTGGGAAAGATACTTTTGAGAATCTCATGAAAACCATTCCTCCATTTGCCGAGGCATATTTAAAAATAATTGAGGAAAAGTACTATGAAACCAACAAAAGGATAGCAGCCTTAAATAGTTTAAACTCACAAGAAAAAATAAGTTGGTTAAGAATCAATAAACCAGAATTTTTTAAAACTGGCTCAGACAAACTTTTAGCAGAATATTTAGGTATTAGTAAGGAAACCTTTTGCCGACAGAAATAGCTTATAAATATTGCCAATTGTCAATAATTTATTTAACTAGAACTACTTTTTTCGCAAGAAAAAATGTCGATTAAAAAACTCGCTCAATTAATCATTTTCTCAGGTATTTTATTGATCAACCTAGAATCTTACGGACAAAATCTAGGATCAATCAAAGGAAGAGTTAAAGGCAATGATGATAAATTACCTATACAAGGGGCAGTCATAAGATTGTCTGAGCTAGGAATGGGAACCACATCAGATTCATTAGGAAACTTTGAAATTAAGGCATTACAACCCGGAAACTATTCGATTCAAATCAGTTTTATGGGATATGAAAATCAAACTATACATGAAATTAATGTATTGCCTAATAAGATTAGTTACCGTGAAATAATTTTACAGACAGCAATAAACTCCTTAAAATCGGTCGACATCAACTCATTTAGGTACGAAAACAATCGCCTGAATCCAATTTCAGCTTATAGTTTTTCGAGAGAAGAAATCAATTTAAATCCAGGAGCACAAGGCGATATTTTTAGAGCTATCGGAATGCTTCCCGGGGTATCTAGCAGTGGTGGCATTTATTCTGCCATTTCTGTAAGAGGACAAGGAGTGCGCGATAATGTGTATATGGTGGATGACATTCCTCTCACAGAGGTTGGTCATTTAGAAGGCAATAGTTTCTTTAACGATCCAAATGGCGGTAGGTTCAGCATATTTGCCCCAAGAGTTATAGATAATGCCTTGTTTTTAGGAGGTGGGTTTAGTTCTGAATATGGGAGAAGAAGCGCCTCTGTGTTGGGTTTAACCATTAAAGAAGGGAACAATCAAAATGCCATCATCGATGGGCAAACCGATCTATTAGGGATTACTATAAATTACGACGGCCCCGGCAAGGTTTTTAAAAATACCAATTTATTTGTTTCGGCGAGGTATCAAAACTTCTATGGTTTGGTTAATTTAATTGGATTAAAAGACATTGGATTGCCCATATATGGTGACCTAATTTTAAAATCAAGCACCCAACTGAATGAAAAAAATAAGTTAAACTTTATTGCTATTATTAGTCCTGAAAGCTTTGTACGAGATATAGAAAATGTATATGCTGATAAAAAATTAAACCTACTCTATTTGCCAGATTTCAAAAGAAATAAAATGGTTTATGGCTTGAACCTAACAAGTAATTTGAATCGGAAAAGTTCTTTGAAAAATATCTTATATTTTACCTCCTATACATCCGATGTTAAAGTAGGCAGAGCCTTCCCAGAAACAGACACCTTGGGCAATTTAAGAAATCCAATTATTCCATTTATAAGTAATATTCAATCTCAGGATTATTCTGAAAATAAAATCGGATATCGCTTATTACACTATTTCAATTTTAATCAAAACAATAAACTTGCAACAGGCTTAGAATTGGATGCATTATACCTCAACAACAACAGAAGATTTTATTTTAACGACACCCTTTTTGTATACAGAAGCACAGATATTTTAGACCCCAATCAACGATATCAAGTGGTATCACCACAAATGGTAAATGCCAATTTTAAAGACTCTAGGCTGAACCTATCTAGTTTCATAAATTATTCTACTTTTATTGGAAAACGATTATCTGTTAATGCCGGATTAAGATATGATTATACAGGCTTTTCTAATCAACATGTATTGGCACCAAGACTTAATGGAAGCTACTTTATTAATGAAAAACAAAGTGTAAACTTTGCGTATGGCATTTTTTATCAAGAACCTGTGTATTCAGACATGGCAGATCAACCCAAGGGAAACGTATTAAAAATGGAAGAAACTATCCAATATATTCTTGGATATCGGTGGTATATAAAACCTGATTTTAAATTAACTATAGAAACTTGGTATAAGGAATTTTCTCATTTGGTAACTACGCCTATCAATGGAACGGTATTTAAAAATAATTTAGGCAATGGATGGGGTAAAGGATTTGATATTAACCTAACTAAAAGGTTGGTTTATAAATTCCATGGACAAATCTCCTATTCTTATATGGAAATTAAACGAAATGATGGGGATGGTTTAGGAGAATATAATTTTGCATTTAGTCAGCCACACCAATTTAATCTCATGTTAAGTTATAAGTTAAATAGCCATTGGACCTTTTCTATGAGGTTTCGCAGTGCAACAGGTAAACCTAAGGATGACTATATTATACACAGAAATATTTTAGACCAAACAAATCAAATAAGATACTCGAAAGAAATTATAGGTAAAAACAGGCTTCGACTACCAAACTTTAACAGTTTAGATGTTCGCGTAAATTACCAATTTAAATTTAAGACAGCGAACATGACCATCTTCTTCGATATCGTAAATATTATGAATAAGCAAATTGCCAATAGTGAAAGTTTCAATTATTTAACTGGCCAAAACTATTTCGATGGCTTGGCTATATTTCCAACTGGAGGGTTAAAATTTGAGTTTTAATAAAATGAACAAGCATATTTTTGGCTAATTGTAAGCTTTCAAAAAATTAAATTTACACCACAAAGGATAATTATTTCTTAGGCATAGGTTTAATTATGACTTGGTTTACTGTAACTGATTTTCTTGATTTAGATTGAGCTTTTGATTGAGTAGAAGATTTAGGAGAATAACTATTAGTTGGCTTAATTTTATTGTTAAGGATATCTAAAACACTATTCTTTAATTCTACATATTCATAATTTTCTTTAAACGTTAATTGGTCATAGTTATAAATCACCCTTGGCTTGTAATTAAACTTAACTAATTTATACTTTAGCCCATTTTTTTCACTGCTTTCTGATATGAGAGTTTGAGTTAGCAATGCCAAATCTGGCTCACATTTATCATTTTTAATTACAAATTGATGCTTGGTAGCAAAACCCCTTTCATATTTATTAAAAGATTCTAATACAACCACTACTTTACCATTCCATACAAATTGGTCGATACAAAACATTTCACCTGAACTTCCTGGTAAGTTGGAGTTTGCATGAGCCTCATAAAGTTTTTGCTTGTATGGCATGGCTTTATCAAATTGTTTCCATGAGTAGTAAATTAGTATTCTATGGGCGATAGTTTGATAACTCGTTGTATTAAACAAAAGAACTTGATTAAATAAACTATCCGCTATATTTATATTTCCCATTAACTTATTCATAAGTCCATTGAGGAACAGAGCTACAGGATATAACTCGTCTGATTTATCCAGTTTATTTAAGGCCTGTTCATATTTTACCAAAGCACTAGGGATATTACAATTTTCTTGAAATAAATCGCCAGATAAAATATAGTTTAAAGCTTTACAATTGGGAAAACTATGTGCTTTTGCATAATAGAATTGGGCTGAATCTATCTTTTTTAATTTTTGAAAAGCGAGCGCTTTTCCTGCATAAAAATCTGGTTCATCAGGTAAGCCTTCTATAGCCTTTTCAAAACAATATAAAGACGCCTTTGCTTTGTCTATATTTATCAAAGCCCTTCCTTTGTAATAATACATATTATAATCAGCTGGCCCCATATTTATGGCTGAGTCCATATAGCTTACTGCAAGTTTATCGTCGGCTAGCATATAATGTGACATAGCAATGAAGTATATTGCCTTTGCCGAAATTACCTGATCTTGGGAAGGAATATGTTGGATGATAGCATCAAATC
>JAKRSG010000388.1 GCA_022402405.1 Bacteroidia bacterium
ATCTTTTGGCGTAGAAGTAGGCAAGGCCTACCTAACAGAAAGCATCAACGAATTACAATTTTTGCAGCCGCGTACCTACAAAGAAAAAGTACTATCAATCTCCTCCACCATGCCCAATAATGGAGCACCCAAACCCATGAGAATGGTAAGAGGAAGCTGGTATAACAACAGAAACAACGAAATTGTATCGCCGCTATCTCCTCAAGCTTTTAGCGTGTATAACTTTACCTTAAGCGGCAGTTTTTATGAAAATGGTGTAGAAATAAACAAAATTAAGGTTGAACCAAAACGCAAAGGAAACGATGTGTTTAAAGGAGATATTTACATCATAGACAAGCTTTGGTGTATTCATAGTTTATGGTTAACCCGCGAAGAACAAGGCATGCAAATAATCACCAAAACAAGGTTTCAGCCGGTTCAAAACTACCCTTTTGTGTGGCTTCCTGTAAGCTATGATTTTACCGCAGAGGGAGATTATATGGGAGTAAAAGGCTCGTACAGATATTTTGTATCCATCAAAGATTATCAAATAAAACTCAATCCAAACCTCGATCATTCTTGGGTAAACAAAGCATCTCCTGCATCGGTTCAGGTGGAAGAAGAGTTGGTTCGAACCGAACAAAAAAAGCCTAAAGCTAGCACACGAAACCAAGAGAAAATTGCTGAATTACTAAAAAAGGAACAACTCAATAAAAGAGAGATGCTGCAATTGGCCGCTCGCATGAAAAGGGAAAGTGAGCAGGATGAAGCAGCCTTAAATGATGTAAACGATAGTACCGAAATTGTGGTAGATTCGCTTGCCTACAGCAGAGATAGTAGCTTTTGGGCGACAGAAAGATCGGTGCCTTTACTCGATCATGAAAAAAGAAGTTTTGATGAAAAACGGGTGAAAGGTAATTTGTTTGATTCTTCTTATAAACAAAGCAAACATTTTAGTTTTTGGAACCTTATTTGGCAAGGTGATAGCCTTCCAATTAAAAACCAAAAACACCTTTCTTATACTGGTTTAGTTGGCTTTCCATACCTAAATACGGTAGAGGGTTACGGACTGCAAATGAGATTAGGTATTGGAAATCAAAAGCCTAATAATTGGAGTTTACAGAGCCTAATAAAAATACCTTTAGAGAGAAATATGCCACAATTGGGCATGAATTTTTATTACCGTTATTGGCCGCAAAAAATGGGATTTGTAGAACTTTCTGCAGGTAGTAAAATAACAGATTTTAATCGGCATGGCATACATCCTTGGGCTGATGCAGCTCAAATACTTTTATATAAAACCAATTTTTCTAAATGGTTCGGACAAGAACATGTGGGTATTTCTGTAAAACAAGAGATTCTTAACGGTTTACACATGCAGGTTTCAGCGGCATACTATAATAGATTTTCATTGGAAAATATATCAAGATTTAACACAGAACGGTATCGCTCTAATATGCCTGCCAATGGCGTAAAAATTGATTCATACCAGAGTGTTCAATGGAAAATTGGGGCTTCCTATAGCCTTAAACAAAGTTACCGAATGAAGTATAACAGAAAATATTATTTAGATAACCAATGGCCAAAATTAAGTGCAGAATTTATGGAAGTAAGAACTCAACAATCTGCTTGGCAAAAGTTGAGTTTTGGGGTTCAACAACAAGTTTATTTTACTCATTGGCTTAGGTTAAGATACCAGTATAATCAAGGTTTATTCTGGAATTCTAAAGAAGCTTACTTCAACGATTATCATCATTTTGAAGCTAATCAATCTTGGTTTTATGCAGATGTTAGCGGACAAAAATTTAAACAATTACCCTATTATTCTTTCAGCACCAAAGAAAGCTACCAAAGCCTCCAACTAAACTTAGATTTTAAAAAATTACTCATCAAACAAATTCCTGTTTTCTCTCTTTATAGTTTTAAAGAAAGTCTGCACCTAAACGCCCTACAAACACAAGAACACGGAAGTTATTTGGAGTTAGGTTATGGCCTCACAGAAATCGCAAACAAGTTAGATGTAGGATGCAATTTTTACTTTATAAACCAAGTTTATCAAGGACCAGGATTTTGGTTGAGTTTGAGGTTGTGGTAAAAGTTTGGAGGTTGGTGAGTTTGAACGTTTGGATTACATTAAACTTCTTACCCCGGATCTACATCTGCATAAACCACTACACTTCTAAAAACCTTTTCTTCGCTTAACATATTTATTTTGGTTCGAACCAAACGTTTGATACCGTCTAAATCTGCTGCCGTTCTATTGATTTTAAGTAAGATTTCTTTGATGTAAAAATTGCGAATGCGGCTTACATGCGGACTTTCAGGGCCCAATATCATGGCATTGATTTCGCCATTGAGGAGATATTTTAATTTTAAGGAAGCTTGGTCTACCGTTTTATAATCGCGGTGCTTGAGCACAATTTTAATCAGACGGTAAAATGGTGGATAGGCAAATTTTTGTCGTTCTTCCAAATCTCTATCCAACAAAGCCTGATACTTATTTTGCTGCAATACCTGTAATACAAAATGATTAGGCATTGTAGTTTGAATAACTACCCTACCCCGCTTGTGTTTTCGGCCTGCTCTACCACTCACTTGAATTAACAATTGAAGCGCTTTTTCATGAGCTCTAAAATCTGGAAAACCCAGCAAAGAATCGGCATTTATCACCCCCACTAAACTTACATGCTCAAAGTCTAAGCCCTTACTCAACATTTGGGTTCCTACCAAAATCTCGAATTGTTTTTCTTCAAAGCTTTTTATTATTTCTTCATGACCATGTTTTGTTTTAGCAGCATCCAAATCTAACCTAGCCACTCTTGCCAAAGGGAATAAATTCTTTAACTCATCCTCTACTTTTTCGGTACCCACTCCCTTTAAGGTTAATTGCTTAGAACCACAAGCATGACAACTACTAGGCTGCTGTTGCGTATAGCCACAATAATGACATTTAAGCGAATCAATAAACTTATGATACGTTAAACTGATATCACAATTTTTGCATCTGGGTGTCCACTCGCAGGTATTGCAAGATAAAAAAGGTGCAAAGCCTCTTCTGTTCTGAAACAAAATCACCTGCTCATTATTATTCAAAGCCTCTGTAATAGCATCAAACAACTGCTTTCCAATATCCTCGGAAACCATAGATTTAACGCGCCTTTCCTCAGAAATATTTGCCGTTTCTATCTGTGGCATTTCTACCTCATGAAAGCGCGCGTCTAATGTTACCTTGGCGTATTTACCAATTAAAGTTTGATAATAAACTTCCATGCTAGGCGTGGCTGAACCTAATAAAACTTTACAGCCATTTATATGTGCCAACATAAGAGCAGCATCTCTTGCATGATATCTTGGAGCAGGATCTTGCTGTTTGTAACTACCTTCATGCTCTTCATCCACTATACACAAACCCAAATCTTTAAAAGGAAGAAATATTGAGCTACGAGCACCAATAACCACTTTATACTTGCCTTCTTTTACCCTCTGCCAAATCTCTACTCGCTCTTGGTCGTTGTATTTACTATGATACGAAACACATGCCTCGCCAAAAAACCTTCTGATTCGTTTTATAATTTGCGAGGTAAGGGCAATCTCTGGCAACAGAAACAAAACCTGCTTACCTAGCTCTAATTGCTCCTGAATAAGCCTAACATAAACATGTGTTTTTCCGCTGCCCGTTATGCCTTGCAACAAAACGATGTCTTTCTGCAACCAATGTGTTTTTATTTGGTTCAGGGCTAATTCTTGTGCCTCATTTAACTCAAAAGTTTGCACTTCTGTTTTGGCTAATTGCAACCTATCTACACTAATTTGATAACTTACAAAAACGCCTTTTTTTATCAATGTTTGTAGTGGAGCCGCAGTGCTATTGGCAATCTTTAACAAAGTAGCTTTGTCTATATCTGCATCCTTTTGCGACTGCTTTAAATGCAAAAAAGCCATTAGCAAGTTTAGCTGCTTTTCGTTTTTAGAAAGGGAGTCGAACAGCTTTTCAAGCTCAGTTTCATCGATGAATTTTTCTGCCAGTTTAATACATGTAAGCTTACGTTCTTTATATTTTTCTTCTAGCTCTTCTTTTAAAATAATGATTCCCTTTTTAACCATACTTTTTAATAAAGGAAATACATTTTTAAGCTGAATAATTTCAGAAATATCGGCCAAACTCAGCTCGTGCCGTATCTCTAATGCCTCATAAACCAAATACTCTTTATCATCTAAAACGGCATCATGAAAATCAAAAGATGGGTTTGCTACCACACTTGTTTCGCTCTCTAGTTTAAACGCTGCGGGTAAAGCTGCCTGCATTAAATCGCCTAAACTACACATGTAATATTTGCTTACCCAATCCCAAAACAAAAAATGCTTTTCGCTTAAAATGGGCTCATCATCTATTACACTATAAATGTACTTAGCCTCATAATTTAGCGGAGCCTTATGATGTATTTGATAGATTAACGCCGCATATACCTTCTTGCTGCCAAACTGAATGGCCACTCTTTTACCAATAGCAATCTCAGTTTCCCACTCTTTTGGAACCCTATACGTATAAACCTGCTGTATATGCAGCGGTAGGATTACATTGATAAAAGTGGCAAACTGATCTTCCATTATTTGAAAAACGTAGTTATTTCATCGGAATTTGTTCCAATGTTTTTAGCAGGTATTTCCAGAATTTTTGAACCGAACTTATCTGAACTCTTTCATCCGGAGAGTGCGCTCCGCGTATGTTTGGACCAAATGAAATCATCTGCATTTCGGGGTAATTTGTTCCTAAAATAC
>JAKRSG010000389.1 GCA_022402405.1 Bacteroidia bacterium
ACATACGCAAAGATGGTTCGTATGCTACCGATTTTATTTTCGACGATGGAGATGATTTTGACCAAGGTATGGCGCGCTTTTTACAAGGCACCAAGTTTGGTTTATTAAATGATAACGCAGAGATTATATTACCTGCAACCTATGAGTTTATCAGTAATTTTATAGAAGGAAAAGCTGCCGTAAACAAGATGGGCAAGTTTGGTTACATCAACGAAAAAGGCGAGCTTATTATTCCTGCAACTTACTCGTACGCTAAGTCGTTTAACGAAGGATTAGCAGCCGTAGAAGTGGAAGGTAAATATGGCTTTATAGATGCCAACAACACCTTGGTAATACCTGCTATATACGACGATATTCGTCCGTTTGCAGAAGGCAGAGCAGGTGTTTTCTACCAAGGCAAATGGGCTATTATAGACAACAAAGGAAACTATATTTACCAACCTTACTTTGAAGACATGAGCTACTTTAACGAAGGTGTTTGTCCGGTTAAGGTGAAAGGCAAATGGGGCGCTATCGACAAGGAAGGCAAGATATTGGTGCCATTCGAATTTCAGAGCATAGGCATTTTTGAAGATGGCATAGCAGAAGTGCTATACAAAAGCATTAATTTATACGTAAACCGCCGAGGCGAAATATTACCTAAGTAAATGAACGAGTTCCTCTCCACTCCTATCGTATATCTCAAAGGAATTGGTCCGGCCAAAGGGGAACTCTTACAAAAAGACTTGGGTATTTTTACCTTTCACGACCTCCTCTTTCACTTTCCGTACCGACATATAGACCGTAGTAAATTATACAAAATTGCCGAGCTTAGAGAAGACATGCCCTATGTGCAAGTGAAAGGCGTTTTGAGTAATTTGAGAACCCTTGGTACCAAAGGCGGACAGAGATTGGTGGCAGAGTTAAGAGACGAAACCGGCATGATTGAGTTGGTTTGGTTTCAGGGCCATAAATGGATAAAAGAAAGTTTGTTATCCAACAAAGTATATATAGCTTTTGGCAAGCCTACAGCTTTTAACCATCAAATAAATATGGTTCATCCCAATTTAGACGACCCGGAGGAATTGGCTAGCAAACGCTACATGAATATTATGCCACTGTATAATTGCAGCGATAAGATGAAAGCGCGTGGCATAGATTCTAAAGCCATTATGAAGTGGATACATGCTTTGCTGTCTGATTCTCGCTTGCAATTACCCGAAACGCTAAGTGCTCCCATTATAAAAAACATGAATCTTTTGGGCCGATCCGAGGCCATTTATGAAGTACATTTTCCGGCCAATTTAAACAACTTAGCCAAGGCAAATTACCGACTTAAGTTTGAAGAATTTTTCTATATCCAACTGAAGTTATTGAAGTATAAAGTTAAGCGTCATCAGTTGTTTAATGGAATTAAATTAGGTCAGATAGGCGAGCTATTTAACACCTTTTACCACCATCATTTGCCCTTTGAATTAACTGGTGCACAGAAGCGAGTTATAAAAGAAATCAGGCAAGATGTTAAAGCCGGTTTCCAGATGAATAGGTTGGTTCAGGGCGATGTAGGCAGCGGCAAAACGGTGGTGGCATTGATGAGTATGTTGATGGCCATAGACAATGGCTACCAAGCATGCATGATGGCTCCTACGGAGATTTTGGCTCAGCAACATTTTTTAACCGTACAGAGTTTAGTAAAAGAGCTGCCTATACAAGTAAAGCTGCTTACGGGCTCCACGCCTACCCGCGAGAAAAAGCAGATTTATGCAGCATTAGAATCGGGCGAGATACACATACTTATTGGCACCCATGCGTTGATAGAATCGAAGGTAAACTTTAAGAACTTAGGCATGGCTATAGTAGATGAGCAGCATAGGTTTGGCGTGGAGCAACGTGCTAAATTGTGGCAGAAAAACAGCAGGCCTCCGCATGTATTGGTTATGACAGCCACTCCTATTCCGCGCACTTTGGCTATGACACTCTACGGCGATTTGGATACATCTATCATAGACGAATTACCTGCAGGAAGAAAGCCTATTAAAACCATACTTAGATTTGATGGCAGCAGGTTGGCCGTATTTGGCTTTTTAAAGAGCGAGATAGACAAAGGCAGGCAGGTATATTTGGTGTATCCATTAATTGAAGAATCGGAGAAAATGGATTACAAAAACTTGGTTGAGGGCTATGAGAGTATTTGTAGAGAATTTCCTGAACCTAAATACCAAGTTGGCATATTGCATGGTCGCATGAAAGCTGCCGAGAAAGACTTTGAAATGCAGCGTTTTTTAAAAGGTCAGACGCACATATTAGTAGCCACTACTGTGATAGAAGTGGGCGTAAACGTGCCCAATGCCAGTGTTATGGTAATAGAAAGCGCGCAGAAATTTGGCTTATCGCAGTTGCATCAGTTAAGAGGCAGGGTGGGTCGCGGTGCAGAGCAATCATACTGCATATTAATGGCAGATGCCAAGCAGAGCAATGAGGCCAAGCAACGACTAAAAACAATGGTAGAAACCAACGATGGCTTTAAGATTGCGGAGGCCGATTTAAAGCTTCGTGGTCCAGGACAATTAGAAGGCACTGCACAAAGTGGAATACTCGATTTAAAGATAGCCGACCTAAGTAAAGACACCGAGATTTTGGCTCAGGCCAGATTGGTTGCCCAGGAGTTATTAGACCATGATCCCGATTTAAAATTACCCGAGAACGCAGCCATTTCGCATTCGCAGGCGATTTATCAGAAAACAGCTAAATGGGGGAGAATTTCTTAATTATGAATTATGAAGTATGAATTATGAAGTATGAATTATGAAGTATGAATTATGAAGTTAGGTAATAATTAATTAAGTTTGAATTATGAAACAACTTACCCCTAGACCTATCCATGATAGATGCTTTGAATTTGCTGTAAGTATTTTAAAATACAGCATGGTTCTTAAAAACGAGAAGCAATTTGAAATTGCAGGACAACTCATACGGTCTGGCACTTCTATTTGTGCTAATTTGAGAGAATCTAAAAATGCTATTTCTAAATCAGATTTTATATTTAAGTTAAGCATTGCCCAAAAAGAAGCTGATGAAACCATTTTTTGGCTTGAACTTATTCAGCAAATCAGAAGCTCAGATACCGAGGAAACTCTAATTAATGAAGCTTCACAAATATTGAAGATCATTAAAACTATCTCACTTAATACGAAGAGGAATTATGAATTATGAAGTATGAATTTTGAATTATGAAGTATGAATTATGAAGTATGAAGTAATGCAAATTAAGGAAATTCAAGACATTATTGTTTAACTAAAAGGCAGCGAAGCTGCCTATGAACTCTATGCAACTGAATAGATAAGTTTGGCGAGCCAGAATTCATAATTCATAATTCATAATTAAGAAACTCTCTCCATTAACTCATGAGCAGTGTTAAAGAGTAGCTGTTTTCTTTCTGGGGAAACGGATACTTCATTTAGGTGGTGGTGGGCTAAATCTAGGTATTGTTGTTTTTGGGATTCGGCGAATTCTTTGATTTGGTATTTTTTGTAGAGGGCTAATACCCCTTCGATTTTGGCATCGGTGTTTGGTTCAACAAAAAGCGATTGCAGGAGTTTTAAATCATCTTTATGAACCGATGATAGGAGTTCTATGAGCAATAATGTTTTCTTGTTGCTGGCGATATCTCCGCCGATGCGTTTGCCTATTTCGGCTTTCTCGCCAAAGCTATCTAGGATGTCGTCTTGTATTTGAAACGCTATGCCTATGCACTTTCCAAACTCGTATAAATGCTTTGCATCTTCGTTGCTGGCATTGGCAATGCGGGCACCTATCTCGAGCGAAGCGCCTAATAATACCGCGGTTTTGAGGGTAATCATTTCTATGTATTCGTTGTGACTAACCTGAGATTGCGATTCGAAGTTCATGTCTAATTGCTGACCTTCGCATACTTTGGCGGCGGTATCGTTGAATAATGCAAGAAGCGTTGTAAACTGTGAGGTTTCGGTTCGAGCCAAAAAATCTATGGAGCGAATGAGCATGAGATCGCCACTTAATATGGCTACAGGCATATTCCACTTTTGAAAGATGGTTTCTTTGCCCCTTCTAAGCGGCGCATTATCCATGATATCATCGTGCACCAAGGTAAAATTATGAAACACCTCTATGGCAAGCGCGGCATCAAGTGATTTATGAACCTCATCCGAAAACACGTTATGCGCCATAAGAGTAAGAACCGGACGAAGACGTTTGCCGCCCAAGCTCATCATATAGCTTATTGGATCATACAATTCTTTTGGGTTTGAACCAAAAGTGGTTTCCGAAATTTTTTGATTAACAAGATGCAGCAGCTCTGGGTATGTATACATAATAAAAGTACAAATATAAGTTCAAAAAGTTTATCTACGACGTTTTTTAGATTTGCCCCGCGATTTGTTCTCACGTTTAGCAGAACCTCCTCTAGCGGATGCTTTGCGTAATCCGCGTGACCCAAAATCACGCGTTCTAGCAGCACCTGCCAACGACAAATCTATCTGACGTTTAAAAATATCAGCGGCAACTACTACCACTTTAATTGGATCACCCAATTGGTATTTTATTCTACTTTTCCGACCAATAATCCATTGATTTTGCTGATCGTAATCATAGTAATCATCGCCCATAGTTGCCAAACGCAATAGTCCCTCAGCCCTATAAACACTAATCTCTACAA
>JAKRSG010000390.1 GCA_022402405.1 Bacteroidia bacterium
TTCGCTCACATGCAATTGCCCAAGCGGCAAGCCAATTGCCTTCTTCCCCTCAGGCAAATATTGCTTCATCTGCAGAAGCAGAGATTGCCTATTATAAAACCCTAACTCAGCCGGATAAACCCTAACATTAACCTTGGTACAAAGCGCCTCATTAGCCTGCTTGTGCGAAAAAGCCAAGGCAAAAAGCACAAAGCCCAACATAGACACCCACATCAATATGCGCCCAATTTTCCTTAATGCTATTTTCCAGCTAGCCTTCATTATACTCCTAACAATCCCCTTTCTATAGGTTCAACCAAAGCATCAATATCTCCCGCGCCCAAGCACACAAATAACTCCGGCTTATTTTCTATTACGGTTTGAACCAATTCCTCTTTTTGAAGCAAATATTTTTCGTTCAAACTCATTTTGTCTAACAATACAGAAGACGTTATCCCTTCCATTGGTAATTCGCGAGCAGGATAAATAGGCAATAGATACACCGTATCTGCCATGGATAAAGCCTCACCAAACTCGTTCATAAAATCGCGCGTTCTACTAAACAAATGAGGCTGAAAGGCCACTACCAATTTCTTGTTTGGATACATTCTTCTTACAGAACCCAAGATGGCTTTTATCTCTTCAGGATGATGCGCGTAATCGTCGATAAACACCCTCGAAGGAGTTTTGATTCTGTATTCAAACCTTCTCTTTACTCCTTTAAACGAGGCTAATGCTTCTTTTAACTCATCTGCACTTACTCCACACATTAAAGCAATAGCAGACGCTGCCACAGCATTTTCTATATTGTGCAAACCCGGAATTCCCAATGATAAGTTGCTTATGCGCTCACCCAAATAAACCAAATCAAACACATGTTCTGCTTCATTAATGCGAATGGCATCTGCGTAAATCTGCGCGTTTGGGTTCAGACCGTATGTATAATAGTTTACTTGTAATTGGTTTATGATATCTAGGCCATATTTAACTAATAAGGTGCCACCTGCTTTAAGTTTATTGGTATAAGCCAAAAACGATTCTTGCATAGCATCGTGGGCTCCGTATATATCTAGATGGTCGGCATCTGTTGAAGTAACAACCGCATATTTTGGAGTTAAAGTTAAAAACGAACGATCAAATTCATCTGCCTCCACCACCGTAAATTGCTCTTGAGTGGGTAATGTTTCTGCTTGAGGGTGCAACAATAAATTTTTGTTGTAATTGCTAGAAATGCCACCTAAGAAAGCATTACACTTAACGGCGCTTACCGTTAAAATATGTGCTAATAAAGTAGAAGTGGTAGTTTTACCATGTGTACCCGCAACCCCAATAGTGATAGATGATTCGCTTAATAATCCTAATACCTCAGAGCGCTTTAGAATAGTAAAATGCTGCTCCTTAAACCAATTCCATTCTTCGTGATTTTTAGGAATAGCCGGCGTAAGCACTACCATTGTATTTTCGGGTTGGAAACCTAAGCTTTCAACCAAAGAAATATCATCTGTATAGTGTACCATCATGCCTTCTTTTTGGAGCTCTTTGGTAAGTGGAGTTTCTGTTTTATCGTAGCCAAAAACCTTTTTACCAATATGGTTAAAATAGCGAGCAATAGCGCTCATTCCGATGCCGCCTATGCCTAAAAAATATACGTATTTTATGTGTTCGGTTTTCATGCTTATTTTAACAATAACAATACTTCATCTACAATAAGTTCTGCTGCATTGGGCATGGCAAAACCTTTAATATTTTTGCTTAACAAAGCCTGTTCTTCTTCGTTTTTTATAAGATTTAGAACGCTAGGAACTAAGTTGGCTTTAGCTTCACTATCTTTTACCAATAGAGCAGCTTGTTTAGTAACCAATGCCATAGCATTTTTGGTTTGATGGTCTTCGCTTACATTGGGCGATGGCACCAAAATGCAAGGCTTTTCTGCTATGGCAAGTTCTGCAATAGACAAGGCACCTGCTCTAGAGATAACAACATCTGCGGCAGCATAAGCCAAATCCATTTCGTATATAAATGCAGCAATCTTTAAGTTAAAATCTGCTGGCATAGATGAAGCTTTTTCGCTTTGAAACAATTTACCCGTTTGCCAGATTACATTCACATTTGCTTGCTGCAATAATGCTAAGTCTTTCTCTATACTCTGATTAATAGTTCTGGCGCCTAAACTCCCACCTATAACTAATATGGTCTTCTTGTTTGGGTTCAGCCCAAAAAAAGATAATGCTTGCGCGCGTTTGCTTTTAGTATCGCAGATATCTAAGCGAACAGGATTGCCTGTTTTAACCAATCTGTTGGCCGGGAAAAACGCTTCCATTCCATCGTAAGCCACGGCAATTTTCTGAACTTTATTCTTTAATATTTTATTGGTAATACCTGCATAAGAATTTTGCTCGTGAATAAGTGTAGGAATATTTTTTAAGGTGGCAGCATACATCATGGCGCCGCTGGCATAGCCTCCAAAACCTATGGCAATATCTGGCTTAAACTCTTTTATTAATCCCAATGATTTGGCTACAGCACTAATCACTTTTACAGGAAACAACAAGTTTTTAGCACTCAAACTTCTTTGAATACCGCTAATCCATAAGCCAACAATTTTGTATCCGGCCTTTGGTACTTTTTCCATTTCCATTCTATCGCTGGCACCCACAAACAAAAATTCTACTTCATTATCTAATCTCTTCTGAAGCGTTTGTGCCACCGCAATAGCCGGGTATATATGTCCGCCCGTGCCGCCACCACTTATAATAACTCGTAATTTTTTCTTTGTTTCCATGTAGTTAAAAATGTTTAAGCAGCTATTTTATTTTCGGGCTCATTGGGTTCTTCATCTTCTACATACCTGCTTACGCTCATAATTAACCCAAAGGCAAAACTGGTAATAACAATAGAGGTACCGCCTTTAGAAACGAGTGGTAAGGTTAAACCGGTATTAGGAACTAAATTTACGGCAATAGCCATATTTATGAGTGCTTGTAAAACCAGCGCAAAGCTTAATCCTACTGCCAATAGAGCTCCAAAGGCTTTCGGACTTTTAAAAATAATCCGGAATGCTCGATACATAAATAGTAGGTATAAGAACATCATAAACACGGCACCTACAAAGCCATATTCTTCTGTGATAATGGCGTAGATAAAATCGGAATAGGCTTGAGGTAAAAAGTTACGCTCGGTGCTACCACCCGGACCCACACCTAATATTCCGCCATTGGCTATGGCTATTTTAGCATGATCGTTCTGGTAGGTTTCATCTGGATTAGAAGAGCGCGATTTATAGTTTTCTATCCTGTGCTTCCAAGTAAGCACCCTACCCGAGTTCTTTAAATATTTATCTGGAGTATTTAGCACCAATAGAATGGCTAAAAACAATACCGTTAAAATAGGTGCTCCTATATAAAAAATATGTTTAATACTTACCCTTCCCATAAACATAATTACCATGCAAGTGCTAAACAAAACCAAAGAAGTAGAAAGGTTAGAAGGTGCAATTAATAAACTGGTAAAACCAACATGCATAATAATAGGCAGAAAGCCTTTCTTAAAGTCTTTGATATCTTCTTGTCGTAGCGAGAGCTCCCTTGCTACATATAATATTAGTGCAACTTTTGCTACATCAGAAGTTTGAAAAGTTAGTCCGATAATAGGTATCTTTAACCAACGCTGAGCATCGTTATAATTAGCCCCAAAAAAGAATGTAAGAATTAATAAACCATATGCAAAGTATAGCAAGATTTTAGAAAACTTGAGGTAATATTTATAATGAATAGAATGTGTGATGAGCATTACCATGAAGCCTCCCAACAAGAACGATAGCTGTTGCACCAGATACACCTCTGTTCGTCCGCCCTGCTTTTGATGCGCCAAAGCACCGGTAGAACTGTACACAGCTAATAGTCCCCAAATAGAAAGCACCAAAATAATGCCCCACATCAGTCTATCGCCTTTCGGCCTTATATTATCCCAAGTAAACCAATTCATAGAGTAATCTTACTTCTACTGCCAGGTGGTAAACAAGCAGCAGAAATAAGTTTAGTATTTATGATTATAAATTTTTAACAGCAGCTTTAAACTGACGACCTCTGTCTTCATAGTTTTTAAACAAATCGAAAGATGCACAAGCCGGCGATAATAAAACTGTTTCGCCTGGCTTAGATAATTTAGCTGCTACATGCACCGCTTCTTGCGCGCTGGTAGTGTTTACTATCATGTCTACATCCTTAAAAAATGCTTCATGAATGCGAGTATTGTCTACCCCTAAACAAACTATGATACGAACTTTTTCTTTAACTAAGTCCTTTAACATTTCGTAGTCGTTTCCTTTGTCTACACCACCCACAACCCAGATAGTAGGCTTATCCATACTTTCTAGAGCGTACCAAGCAGAGTTTACATTGGTTGCCTTAGAGTCGTTAATAAAATCTACGCCCCTAATGGTAGCCACATACTCTAGCCTATGCTCTACATTTTGAAAATCGGATAATCCCTCGCGGATTACCTCATTACGAATTCCAAGAGCATTTGCCATCATGGCGGCAGCCATAGAATTGTAGGCGTTATGACGCCCTTTTAAAACTAATTCAGAAGTATACATGGTAAATTGATTTGATTGATTTTCGCTTAATTGAACAAACATTTGGCCCTCAGAAATCCAAGCTCCAGGCATTTGTTTTTGGTTGAGTGAAAAAGGCAAAACCTTTGCCTTTCCTACCTTCATATTCATATT
>JAKRSG010000040.1 GCA_022402405.1 Bacteroidia bacterium
CAAATAGATTTATTCCCCGGAGTAAATACACCTTTCGACGATGTTTACCGTGAAGCTAAAGGTGCATTTAGTGGAGAGGAACAGCCTTAGCATGTTTTTTTATAAACAGAAAAAAGAAACTAAAAAAAAAGAAAAAGAAACCAATAGCATAGATGAAATTGTAGAAAGTGAGCACAAACATCTCATAGAAAAAATTGTAGGTGTAATCTATATAATCTTCATCATTGTTATAACATTATTAGTATTGTTGGAATTGAAAATGGAATACCAAATAGATATTTTTCCGGGGATTAACTCTCCTTTCGATGATGTATATAGAGAACTGAAAGATGAGTTTCAAAACCCAGATGGCTTACCAGAAAATCCCAATACGCCCTATTAAATCCCATATTGAAACAAATTAAAGTTCACCCCCAAAGCAAGCAAAACAATAAAAAACTAATAATCAGAATATTAAATATAAAATTCGAATTTGGCAACTCATTTGAAACTAATATATAAAACATTAACATTATGCTACTCACCATATTCATCATCCTATTAACTATTAATATCATTGGATTCTTCAACCGCAGAAGAGCTTGGGCAAAAATATTCTTGGTTTCTCAAGTATTTGTGGTGGGCGGATTGGTAGTAATGTTTAATGTTTATACCGGTCAGTCTGGTATCCAAGGATTAGAAGCCAAGAAAAAGAAATCACAAAACGAAGTTCCAAGCAACATTGATGATTTACAAAATCTAGCCAATGAGAAAAACAAAAAAGTAGATACGTTAGATTACGAAAAAGAATCTCAAAAAGGTAATCAGGTTAAATTTTAATTATGAATTATGAATTATGAATTATGAAAATTTGAAGCTTCATAATTCATAATTCATACTTCATAATTAGTTTCCATTCATAATTAAATAATTCTCATCTATTTTAAATAATTCTGGGTCTGAGTAGGGCAAATCAATAACCTTCCATTTTTTCTCGAATACCAGGAAATCGTATTTATCTTTGGCAAGAGTAACTTTAACAGGCAATTTCAGTTTTTTAACTGAAGATTTTAGTCGGTAATGAAGCTCATTTAACCCATCTTTTTTCACTATATAATATTCAATTTTGGGTATTTCATTGGTCCTAAGATATTGATCAAAAAAAGGCTTCCAATTGGTTTTGGTTCGAGCCGAAATAAACTCTTCTATTTGTTTGCTGGTAACGGTTTGATGCCTGAAATGCTCATTCATCTCCTTGAGTGTACTAAACCAAAGTGTATCATTATCGAGGCAGTTTCTTAGTGTGTGTAAAATCCATGTTCCCTTGTAATAATTATCATTATCCTTTCGATTATAATTTACCCCACGCGGACCAATTAAAGGTAGTTTATTTTCTATTTTATTTTTTTGCTCCTTCACATATTGATTGGCACGAAATCTTCCAAAATAATATTCTACATAAAGCGCTTCGCTGTAGGTGGTAAACCCTTCATGAATCCACATATCTGCTTTATCTTTTGCCGTAATATTGTTGGCAAACCATTCATGACCACTTTCGTGTATAATGATAAAATCGAAACCAAATTTATTGTTGGTAAAATCGTGACCATAAGCCACACAACTTTGGTGTTCCATGCCCCAATAAGGAGTTTCCACCAGCTTGTAGCCATCTTTATAAAAAGGGTACATTCCAAAATAAAACTCAAAAGCTTTTAACATTCTCTTTGTTTGCTGAAAATGTGTTTTAGCCTCCGAAAAATTCTTTTCTAACACATAATAATTTAGGTCTAAAATCTTTCCGTTAGCACTCACATAATGATCCTCCCAATGTTTGTAATCGCCCACATTTACAGTAATATTATAATGATTAATGGGAGATTTAACCAACCATTCAAATCCGTCATAACCATCAGGATAACTGCGTTTTGCTTGCAATCTTCCATTACATACTCCAACTAAACCACGAGGCACCTTTAGTACAAATCTTACCATATTTGGCTCATCTTCCCACTGATCTTTACACGGCAACCAACAAGAAGCTCCTAATCCCTCGCAGGCTAATCCAACCCAAGGCTTACCATTTTCATCTTTAGACCAAACAAAGCCACCATCCCAAGGCGCATTCTTAGCCACAGGAGGCTTTCCACTGTAATGCACGGTAAACTCTATACTATCATTTTTGCCAACTTTTTGAAGAAATTCGATGATAAAACTGCGCTTATTCCGCTGCATTTTTAATCGCTCATTTTTATATAAAACAGAGCTTATTTGGTAATTCTCAAATAAGTCTAACTCAATTTTTTTCAACGCTTTTAAAGCCCTAATTTTTATTTGGTTCGAACCAATTATTTCTTGAGAACTAGGTATTACCTTGAGTTCTATTTGGTAAGAAAGCACATCGTAAGAATCTTTTAATGCATTAGATTTGGCCTGAACCAAAGCCCATTTAAGGCTAAGTAAACATGTGATTAGAAAAATTTTATAATAAAATTGTAGTTTTACCATAAGAGCAAAGAAAGCAAATAAAAACATTTTCACCATTCAACAGAAAAACATTAAACTTGCAGAATCATCATATCAGAACATGAACAATTTATTAAAAGGAAAAAAAGGAATTATTTTCGGGGCATTAAACGATAAAAGCATTGCCTGGCAGGTTGCTTTAAAATGCCATGAGCAAGGCGCAGAGTTTGTGCTAACCAATGCTCCAATTGCCATGCGCATGGGCGAAATAAATAAATTGGCGGAAGCTTGTAACAACGCTAAAATCATCCCTTGCGATGTAAGTAAAAACGAGGATATGGAAAACCTTATTTCCCAAGCTATGGAAATATTAGGTGGAAAAATAGACTTTATTTTACACTCTGTAGGTATGAGTTTAAACATCCGTAAAGGCAGAACCTATACCGATTTAGATTACAAATGGACGCACGAAACCTACGATATTAGCTCTATGAGCTTTCACAGATTATTGCAAACCTGCTATAAAATGGATGCTATCAACGATTGGGGGTCTGTAATTGCATTAACATATATTGCCGCCCAACGTGTATTCCCAGATTATAACGAAATGGCCGACGCTAAAGCCTTATTAGAATCTGTTGCACGTAGCTTTGGTTACCACTATGGTAAAGCCAAAAAAGTTCGTGTAAATACCATTTCTCAAAGTCCAACCCCAACTACAGCAGGTAGCGGTGTTAAAGGCTTTGGCGACTTTTTCGATTATGCCTCTGCCCTATCTCCATTAGGTAATGCTAGCGCAGAAGCTTGTGCCGATTATTGCGTATTAATGTTTTCAGATTTAAGCAGAATGGTTACTATGCAAAACCTTTTCCACGACGGCGGTTTTAGCAATACTGGCTTTAGCTACGATGTATTTAAAGTAATGAATAA
>JAKRSG010000391.1 GCA_022402405.1 Bacteroidia bacterium
TATAAACATTTATTTGGTTGTAATTTGTAGCAATAGGATTTTTTAAGCCTGATTGGCTTGGAATAAGTATTTTTTGATTGCTAGTGCTTCCAGAATTCCTGTTTTGCGTAGTATTCATTGGATTCATTTTTCCTTCATCACCATTATCATTTGGAGGAGGAGGAGGTAGTGTATCACCAGAACAAACATCATTTCCATAACCTCCTTCAATGGTTGGTAAAACACCAGAGGCAAATGTATAATCAATAGTTGGTATGGTAGAATAAAAAATCCACTGGTTTAAATCGTTATTAGAATAATACATTCTCATATCAAAACCACCCGTAGTAGAAGGAAATGAATTTTCTCTAGCCTGAGTAGGAATAATACCATGATAGTCGCCAACTCCTCTCAAATAACAATAATTTAAAAAGATACCTGTAAAGCTATTAGGAAGGGAGTTGCAATACACATTAGAATATAACATGTTTCCACCAATTCTAATTCCCGAACCTCCAGTGCTAATATTATCGTAAATAGATGTCCAATAAGCATCGTCTGTTAAAATTCCGGTGTTACGCCAATCAGAACCAGCATCACTTTCTACGGTATTTAAATGAATATTTAGTTTGCTTGAATTGGTTGTTTGAATTCCAATTTTGAAAGGGTCTAATGCGGTTGAATACTTGATATCATTTTTATCGATCAAGTTTGCAGAATTAAATAATGCATCATGTGGTGTTGGTCCAACTCCGCTATAGCTTGTATTCCATCCTTCAATATTATATAATTTAATACCAGCACCAATACCAGCCATTGAGTTATTGTTTATTCTAAATAATTCATATGAAGGTGATGCTCCAGACCCATATTCACTCACAACTATCCCTGTCGCATAAGGATGATTATTAATGATGTTATGCCCTATATTAATTTTAGTTTGAGGGCCTGAGTTTTCCGATAAATCTATTCCAGCCCAATTGCAAAAGTCTAATACATTTCCTTTACTTGGGTCTGTTAAATGGCCAATGACAAGATTACAGTTTTCATTTTCTAAATAATGTATTCCCCATTCTTTACTACCATATAAATGATTCGACTGAATTTCACTATTAATCCAGTTTTCTAATCTTATAGGTTGTTGTACGTCGGTAAAAGTATTAGAATATAAATTGATGTCTTTTTGTTGAATTTTGCTGGCATCACCATGCACTCCATACACTTTTTGTTCAGTAAATAAGTTATTGATAATGGTGGCAGAAGAATTAATAGCTTTAACTCCAAAATTTGCATATTTAAAATCGCAGCCACCAAAACCAGATGAGCCAATGATTATTTTTCCAATACAGTTTTCTAAATGTATATGGGTTATGGTTCTATTTAAATTATCAAGTGGCCATCCAATATTGCTTCCTTTGCTTTGGTCTTTTAAAGGTAAATTGCCTGTGAAATTGGCTCTGTAAATTTGAATAAAATTGGCATTCCCATTCGTAATATCAATGTCTGTTTCATTGCCTGTAAAATCTGTGTATCCATGTACAATTAACCATGAATTTGGACCATTAATCTTGATTCCTTTAATGGCATCTTGAATGAGGCTTGTTTGAAATGTACTATTATTGGTTATCATTACATTTCCGCCAATAGTTCCATTATCTAAAACATTTATTCCTTTCCACATCAACCCACAAGAATGGCTTTTTAAAGTTGCATTTTTTAAGGTTAAACTAGCCCCTGCCTCCACAACTACCTCTGCGTTGGTAAAGAAATTCAAATTTAAATCTTCAATGGTCAATGTTACTCCGTTCTTTACAGTTATTTTGTTAATTACACTTAAATCAGATGTAACATTAAATGGATTATTTCCAGCACCAGGACTCCATGTTCCAGAACTTGTTACGTCGTATGTGTTTATTTCATAAGCTGGTATGGAATAAGTATGACCACTCACCTGATCTGGTAAAATTCTTATTTGATAATTATTGGGGTCATTGTTAAATGCAAAACTAGTTGAAATGATATCTGTAACAGCCAATGTTCCTGAGGTTGTTACCTCTGCAAGGTGCGTAGAAGAACTTGTGTAAATTTTGTCGTCAATACCTAGTTCAATTTGTGACCTCACATAATCTGATGTGCCAGAAATAAAGTTTGGAGTGGAACTGCTAACAAAATCCCATACCGCAATCTCTTCAGTAAAAGTTGGGGTAGTTTGAGGGTCAAATCTTGAAAATACTAATGTGTTATTATTTCTTGTGAATTCTATGCCAGCAATTGAGTAGTCTTTTGAGGAGGACGAATTTTGGTAATTGAAATATTTATAAATGGGGGTTGTGGTATTTATGTATCCACTACCGTCTAAATTGAAAATCAATAAATTTTCGTCCTCTGCAAAAGCTAAATAATTATTATTTGGTGAAACCTCTAATTCACTAATAGATCCAGTAAAATTTGTTGATATGGGTGTTGACGACCCAGGCAATGTTACAGTTGTAATATTGTAATCAGTGGTATTTGCAACCACATTTATCAGGTAATTAATTTCAACAACTCTAATGCTCCTATTTCCTGTTCCAGGATAATTTCCGATTAAATTATAAATTTTATATGTACTCGAGTTTAATGAACCAATTTCAAGTGCCGTTGTTAGATTGTCTGGCGAACCGCTCATTCCAAATACATTTAAATTGCCAAGGGGATTGGTTGATGAAAACAAATTAGACCATGTATTATTTTTTATATCAATTTCTACAATGAAATTTCCAACAATTGCATGGTGTTTTCCGCATCCTAAGTTGATTATTGGAATTTCTCTTGATGGGACTGTATTTGAAATAAGATAGGGGTCAAAGAAATCTTTTTCAAGTAAAATGTTTCCATTTTTATCGTAAAAATAGCCAGATGTTCCACCATTTAACTCTGTTAAAACTATATAAAATAATGGCTCTCCATTATCATCGTAAAGGGTATTAACAGAATAGTAATTTGGAATAGGATTAGTTCCAGTATGGTCCATAAAAACTGGAATTGTAGAAGAAAAAAGGCTTGGACTTGGATTGAATCTAATTACAGAGCCATTTGAACTTGGTTTAAAAAAATACCAATTTGGTATTTGAGCAAAACTTGTAAAATGAATCGCAAAAGCCATAATTATAAATAATAGATTTTTGCGGGAATTACCTATAAATATAGGTGTTGGGTGTTGGGTGTTGGGTGTTGGGTGTGTTCATAATTTATTTCATTAAAACGGCAATTTAGTAAGCTTCTACATATAAACAAATTTTTTATGAAAATTTTACAAAAATGAAATAAGTTAATTAAACCATTGCTCTTGAAGCTTTCTGTAAAAACAACTCCAACAACTTTTACCTACCTATTATTTTAAACACCAACTTAGGACTTCTATCAGCTTTAAAAATGCCCCAATGTTTTTCGGGTTCCATGGGGTCTGATGAGCCTTTCCAGTTTTCATCAAAGGCCTCAAAAAAGAAAGTTAAAACTTGGTGCTTGGTGGTCCACTCCATTAAATCTTCGTAATAAACTTTTTGGTTTTCTTCGTTTACATGTTCGCTGTTTATTCCTCTCCCGTGCGAATTGGTTGCCCAACCAGCTTCGGTAATAACCACCGGAACATTTGGATAATGATGCGCTACCAACTCATAATTTGCTATGGAGTATGCTACCGACTCGTGTATATGCTTGTACTCCCAAACAGGGTATGTGTGTATCGAAATAAAATCAATATGTTCTACTAGTGGCTTTAGGTAATTTAACCAAGGAACATAATTCTCGCAGAAAGTAATAGGTTGCTTAATGCTTTGCTTTACCTTCTTGGCAAATTCTATTACACGTTCTACTGGCACAAAGTGATCTGTCCAATCTACGCAAGCCTCATTACCCAAAGATACACAGAAAATGATATCCGGGTGTTGGTTCGACCAATCTATTAGCTTCTCAATTTTTTCATTGTTTGCTTTGTGATTTTCGGCTAACTGCTCTTCTTCATAAATACCGCCACCCCACGGACAACCATAATTATTCATTTCGGCAACTATGTAGGCACCAAGCATTAATTTAAAGTCTAATTTTTCTTTCTTAATAACCTCAATTACCCTAGCAGCATGCTCGTCGCAATCATATAACCTTAGGTATTTCCAATGTGGTTTAAGTAGCATCAAATCTTCTTTAATCTCTTCGTAAGAAGGAACAATTCCGCCAGGTTGCTGACCATCTCTAAAGCCAGAATAACAAATAGCTTTATCGAATGGTAAATTAAATTTCTGAAAAAAAGTACTCATTAATATTTTAGTTTCTCGTGTTTATCCCATAGTCCCCAATACGCTCCCACATCGCCTTCCGGACCAACTTTCCACGACTCATCAAAAGAAGCGAAGTAGAAACTCTCTATTCCGTTAGCATGGCACCAGTTTTGGCAATCTATAAAATAGCGCATAGCATTTTCTTTGGTAGCAATAGAGCCTTTAAAAGCACCACCCTCGCTTGGCCAACCGGTTTCTGTAATAATTACCCGCTTTCCTTGTCCTGCCTGTTTTGCAGATTCAAACATACTCCTCATATGTTCAAACGAATATTCTATTGGGCAGCCTTCCCAATACGGATAACAGTTTGTTAAAATAACATGACACAACACTGTAATTCTTGGTCG
>JAKRSG010000392.1 GCA_022402405.1 Bacteroidia bacterium
AAGTAATATTAAATTAGCCTAGAATAAAGTGTTTTGAGGCTTCTCCTCTGCAGACTTTTTACCCTTCAATTTTTGGTATACAACATTAATTTTTTCTGCTAATTCTGCGGGTTTAAAAGGCTTGCTTAAATAGTCGTTCATGCCAGATTCGATTACCTTTTCTCTGGCATCTGAGTTAACATTGGCCGATAGGGCAAAAATAGGAGTTTGTATTCCTGCACTTCGCATGGTGGCGGCAGATTCAAATCCATCCATTTCGGGCATTTGCAGGTCCATTAAAATTAAATCATATTTTTTGCGCTGAACCGACACCAAAGCATCTTTCCCATTTTCGGCCACATCTACCTGAATTTTCCATCTATTTAAAAGCTGTTTGGCAACCATAACATTTACTTGGTTATCTTCTGCCAATAAGATATTCATGCCTTCAAAATCGGGGTTATTTTGCATTTCGTTTTTGGCATTTTTCGTTTCATCTATTTTGGCAATTGGGAAGGTGAGATTAAAAATAAACTGTGTGCCTTTTCCTTTTTCACTTTTCACTTCTAGTTTCCCACCCATGATATCTAAAAGCTTTTTGCAAATGGCCAAGCCTAATCCGGTGCCACCGTATTTTCTGGTTGTATCGCTCGATGCTTGTGTAAATTGCTCAAACAAATGTGGAATATATTCATCGCTAATACCAATGCCCGTATCCCAAATCATAAATTCTATTTGGGCAGCATCTTGATTTATTTCTCGGCAAATGGCTTGTAAGCCCACTTCTCCTTTTTCGGTGAATTTAATTCCGTTAGAAAGCAAATTAGTAATAATCTGACTTATTCTCAATGAGTCGCCCATTAATAAATCTGGGATGTCTTTGCTGGCCTTTAACTGCAAAGAGATATTTTTAGCTTTAGCAGCATTTAAAAACGACTTACTGGTATTTTGTAATATAGATAATAAGTTAAATGGTTGCAACTCAATATCCATCTTTCCAGCATCTATTTTGCTAAAGTCGAGTATATCGTTTAGCATAAACAGAAGATTATCGGCAGAGTATTTTAATGCATTTAAGTTATCTAATTGCTTTGGATTAGGATCATCCATTAACAACAGATTAATAATGCCAATAACGCCATTAAGCGGAGTTCTAATTTCATGACTCATAGTAGATAAAAATAAACTTTTGGCATGAGATGCTTCCTCTGCTTTTTTGAGAGCTAGTTTATATTCATCTTCTAATTTTTTTCTGTAGTCTATATTGCTAAAGGTTCCAATAACACGAGTTGGATTTCCATCATTATCTGTTTCTGCTACCTTTCCGCGGTCTAATACCCAAATATATGTGTTGTCTTTTTTTCTTAGTCTATACTCACATTCATAAAAATGAGTGAGTCCTTCAAGGTGGTCAACAAACAGGTTCCAAGCTTTTGGTAAATCTTCTGGGTGAACCAAATCTTCCCAAGCCTCTGTAAGTTGTTCGTATGCTTTGTATCCAAGCATTTCACTAAAAACTGGTGAAAAGAAACTTTCATTGGTAATGAGGTTTACATCCCAAACAGCATCCCTGCTTCCAGATAAAGCATAGTTCCAGCGTTTTTCTGCATTTAATAATTCTTCTTGCGAGTTTACAACATCGGTTATGTTTTCTAATATGCCTAATATAGATTCTACCTCCCCATTGGCATCTAACAACGGAATTTTAAAGGTGCGCGCATATATGGGCTTGTCGTTAACTTGTATGCAAAGTTTCTGAATTAATATAGGTTCTTTGTCGCGTAAGATTAATTTATCAGTGGCTAAGTAATGAGATATTTCTCCAGCATTTTTAAACACCTCTTCGTCGGTTTTACCTAACACATCTTCTTCTTTTAAATCAAATAAGTGCTCTAGTTCTTTGTTCCAAAGCGTATAGGTTAATCCGTTTTGAACAGACTTTACAAACACCCCAATAGGCAAATGTGCAATCAGTTTATTTAAGAATAAACTCTGTTGGGTTTGTTTAATTTCTACTTCTTTTCGTTGCGAAATATCTTCAATAACAACCGATACTTTTGGCGGATTACTGTTCTTAATTCTTCTGAATTTTGCTAGGTAATATTTGGCAGTTCCGTTTACCGGATAAGAATATTCATATTCTTGTGAAAGTCCTGTGTTTTTAGTGATTTGAAAAGGTATATTTAAATTAGTTCCAAAAGGAATATCGAATAATTCTATTATTGATTTACCTAAAAAATACTCATCAGGGTAAAACAGTTTAAAGTTTTCCCCCTTCCATACTTTAATGCATTTATCGTGCTCATCCATCTCAAAAATAATCTCTTGAGTGGAGCTTAATAATAGTTCTAAATTTTGCGATATAAGTTGTTGTTTTTCGAATGCCTTTTTTCTTTGAGTTACTTCAGTTGCTTTAATAACAGCACCATTAAAGGTATTATTTTTTAAGATTGGCCAAAAGGATATTTCAAAGGTTTTCTTCCCATCTTTAAAAGTGTATTCTAAGTCTGTTTGAAAATATTCTCCTCGTCTGGCTTTTCTGTACCACGAGTTCCATTCTTCGTATATCGGATGCTTTTGGTCGGCAAATAAAATACTTACACCAACTTGTGGTTCTCTATACCAAAATGATTTAAACATATTGGCAAAATTTGAATTGAATGATACCAAATTTAGGTTCTCATCGATATACCAAATTACATCTTTAGTGTTTTCTAACAATGCTAAGATATTCGCTTGTTTGGTTTCAATTTCATCTAATGCATCTTTTCTTAAATTACTAAAGGTTTGTAAGATTAATATAGAGCCTGCTAAGCTTAAAATGGTATTATAATAAATCTGATATTTTAAGGATAAAATGTCGCTAATTGGCTTAATTAACAATTGGGGAGAAAGGCCTAAATTTACAAGTATTATAGCTATAGTACAACTCAATAAACCTACTGCCTTAATACTTTTAGAACCCATGGCATCAAATAAATAAATGCCAATAATCATGGGTATATAAAACAAGTATGTGCCTGTATTTAGTAAAAGTCCGGTATCTACTAAATAAATCGAAAACGTAACATTGATGATGGTATAAGTGGTTACTTTTTCAATTTCGTTTTTACTCAATAAATAGATTAGGTATACGTTCCCCAAAACCGGAATTATACACAAGTATTCTTTCCAGCCTACTCCTAAATAAAAGCCAATTATTAAGGTTAAAACACTAATAAAGGTGTCTAAACCAATGAGCCATTTAAGTATGTCTTTTTGTTTGTTCATGAGTTAGGCAAAACCAAGAGTTCATTTTCATCTGGAAAACTCCATTTCTTTTGTGCAATATACTGCAAGAATCCATTTTCTGCCAATAATGGCGAATCAAAATTATTTGTATATAAAGCACCTGTTCCTAAGCCTTGTGGAAGTGGATTTCCTTTAATGGCTGTCCACTGTGCAATGGCATTTAACCCAATATTAGATTCTAATGCAGAGGTTGCCCACCAATGCATATCATTTTTTTCTCCCTGTTTGATCCAAGCCTCCGCTGAAGCAAATCCTCCTATTAAACTGGGTTTTAGTATTAAGTATTTTGCTTTCACTTTAGAAAGCAATTTGGCACCATCTTCTAATGGGTTTCTGCCAATTAATTCTTCATCAAGTGCAATGTGTATGGGTGTTTTTGCGCAGACTTCTTCTAGCACTTCTTCTTGTTTTGGGGCAATGGGTTGTTCAATAGAATGTACTTCAAATCTTTGGAGGTCTTTTAATTTATGTAGTGCTTCATCATTGGCGAAGGCTCCATTGGCATCAAGTCTAATGGTGCATGTTCTGCTAGGAAAGTTTTTTCTAAATTGTTCAAGCATTCTGCATTCATCATCATGATTATGCGCACCAATTTTAAATTTGATACAGTCATAACCAGCTCGTGCTTTATTTATTGCCTCTTCAATCATGGTTTCTGGTGTGTTCATCCAAACTAATCCGTTAATAGCTATGCTGCCACGTCTCAAAAATTCGGAATCAAAAACCTGCATAAGGTTTTTGTTTTTTAAACTTAAATGCAAGGTCTCTAAAGCAAAATGTATACTAGGTAATCTTTGTAGCTCTAATTCTTGTATGCTTATTCCCTGATTTATCTGATCAATAATTTCTATTAACTTGGATTCAAAATCTGGAGTATGTTCAATGCTTAATCCCTTTAGCGGGGCGGCTTCTCCCCATGCTTGCTTTCCATTTATATCTGTTGCTTTTAGGATATAGCAAGTATGTGTTTTTATTTCGCCTCTACTTGTTTTAGCATCAAAATTAAATTGAAGCTCTCTTTTATATACTTGATATATTACGTTTCTCATATCGCTATAAACAGAATAATACTTATGATGAATGTGCTCAATGAAAGCCATTTTAGTAGTGGGTCGAATGCCTCTTCTGTTTCCACTTTATGGGCGGCAAATAGGTTCAAACCGATGATAAATGAAAAGGCTGGAACTACCCAAGCTGTGAGGTTTAATTTATTGGCAACAGCAATTAAACTCAGTAATGCTGCAA
>JAKRSG010000393.1 GCA_022402405.1 Bacteroidia bacterium
TCTTATATTGATATTGTGTGGTGTTATGCAAGTTTTTTGTTTGAAGAATACTGTCTATAGTCGATAGACCATGGACCATAGCCCTTGGTTTCGGTTTTTTGGGTGCTATTTTCTAGAAAAAGTTCTTAACAAACATAAAAACACTTCGGTCCATGTTGTTGCGCTCAGGTTGAACAGTGATTTAAATTTCAAGAGCTGGGACTGTAACACCAACAAAAATCTTCTTATTACGATAGCCTCAGATATAATCATTTACAGAAAATTATTGGGCAAGGTTCTGGTTAATTGACAACAGCCATGAAATCAAATAAATATTGATGCTATTTGATTTTTTATTTATCTTTGAATCATGCTAATTGAACGAACAACCAAAGAAGTAATTATTAGACTTCCAATATCTGTAAACACGGATGATTTACAGGATTTTCTTGATTTCTTAAGGTATAAGGAATTAACATCAAAATTTAAGGTAGAGCAAAAAGAAGCAGATAAAATTGCCAATGAGGTGAAAAAAAAGTGGCTTGTTAAATTTAATAAAGCCAAAGCAAAGTGATAATAATTGTTGATACCAATATTGTATTTAGTGCGATATTAAATGTTAATTCTCGAATTGGCAGAATACTTTTGGGTTCAAAAAATCATTGTCAGTTTTATACTTGTGAATTCCTTAGGGTCGAAATAATTAACCATAAAAAAAAGATTATAAGTCTTACAGCCTTAACAGAAATAGAGGTGGAAGAATTAATTCAGTTAGTAACTAGAAAAATTACATTTATTAACGAAGGCCTGATCCCCCCAAAAACTAATTTATTTGCCGAAAAAATTCTTGAAGAAATTGACCCTGCAGATGCACCATTTGTTGCCTTAACGAAACATTTAAAAGGGAAATTATGGACTGGTGATAAAAAGCTCATTACTGGGCTCAAAAATAAAAACTTTCCAAATACCATTGATACAACAGAGCTGATGGAATATTTAAATAACATAGGTGCATAATTATTTTATACTTATGCATCAAACCTATCATTTATTCCACTGCACGACCTAGCATTTTTTAATTTTGAAATTGAGGATGAGCCCTTAACACTGCTAAACATCATAAAATCGAATAGGGTATCAGAAATTACCATTAATAAGCCAATTGATAATTTGGTTCAGCCCATAAGAGATTTTGCAAGATTATACCAAGTGTATGAAAAGTTTATACAAGATGGATACGATGAATTATTTGCTAAAGAAATTTGCGGACTTAATAATCCGGTTGTTTTTAATTTGTTGGTGACTTTACATGAAGCGGCGCAATGCGATTTAAATTATTTTAGCGATAGAGACAAAATATTTAGTAGGTTCCAAAATCAAAAATACGTGCAAGGCAATTTCTTTGATAAACAAGCATTTTGCGACGACCACGTGAAGCGCAAAGTATCTTCAGAATTCAAACCCAAGAAATATTTATTTAGCTTCAATCAGGTTTCCTTTTAAATCAAATATGATATAATTACCTAGACTATCTCTTGCAGCTATGTGATCATCATGTCCATTACCATAAGAAATACTTTCATAAATAAAAGGAATAATTACTTTACCTAATGTGTCTATCATTCCAAATTTATTGTTTTGTTTTATTTTACAAATTCCATTATAAAAACTTTCATATCTATAATCTTCATCATTCAAAACAAACCTAGGTTCAATGATTGCTTTGCCTGTTGAGTCAATAAAACCCAATTTGTTTCTGTAAACAATTGGGTAGATAGGGTTTTGGTTTTTATTTAAAAGCTCATCTGCTTTCAAACCTACATAATCATAAATAAGAGGTAAAACAACTTTCCCTTTTTCATTTATAAGTCCATACTGTTCATGTAAAAAGATTAATTCAGATCCATTTCTTACTTTTTCGGTTGAAACATTAAAAACATTTGGATAAAAGCCCCCCCATTGGTCAACATAATTATTATATCGACCAGCAAGAAGCTCTTCCATGGTTGCAAAAATTAGAGTTGATGTTATTGGTTTGTTAGTTTTATCGCATATCAAATAATTGAATGGTACTTCATTATTTAGTCTACAACCTACAATTCTATAATTATTTAAAATGCTATCTGGGTATAAGGGATTCCAATAATAAACTGAATCTTGATTAATTGAAGGTATTTGGTTATTGCTGTCATAAAAAAGGGAGAAAAGAGGCGCAACACGTCTAATGACTGCCAATCCAAATTGATTAAAGTTTTCTATTTTTTGATAAATTGGAGGTGTGATTATACTGGTATCTATATAATCAAAACTATTTACAACATCTTTTATACCATAAGCATTATAGTTATAATCATAATAAACAAATGATTTCTGTGCTTTTGAAGTAAAAACAAATAAGCATAATAAAAGGATTAATAAACCAAAAGATTTTTGATGTTTTTTTACAAGCATAACTAAGGCAATTTAAATAATTTTGAAGTTAAAATAAATCCTTGCTGGAAAATTTAGAGACATAATACGTTGGGTCTCGAGCAAAAAAGGTTGTTTAACTTCTAATTTTGCATTTAATTTACACTTTAATTCAATCCGACTTTTAAGCACTTTTTATTACATGAAAATGGTGGTCAATTTAAATGGAAAACAGGGGGTCAACTTCAATACTATTTTGCAGTAATATTACAATCGAATATAAAATGCAAATTCAAATTAAGTAAATAATATAAATAAAAATTAGCAGTTTAACTGGTTTAATTGACTAAAAAGGATGAAGATTATTTTTTTTATTTTAACATTACTCTTTATTGGTAAAAGTTACTCACAGGATCCCTGCTTTTGTGATAATTTGCAAATTACTGTAGAGGCAAAAAACCTATTTAACGAGGTAAGAATAGTTAAAACAAGAAACAAACTGGATTCATTTGTTTTATATCCTATTGAAATAACAGTTAAACTCAACTACACAAAACCATTTTACACCTATCATTATAGTTTTACTGAAAGCACAACAAAACAATATAATACAATCGCTAAAAATCCACTCCATTTTAATCTTGATAGTATAAATTTAGATCAAATTTTATTTAGTTTAGAAAGACCATTGGTGGCATTTAAGCCGAAGGGATACAAAGAATTATTTAATATGATTGACATTGAAAAAGGGAGCAATCATAAATTTTTCACTTTTTATGAGAAGGATAATATGTCTGGCGACATTGCAAATGAATCAAGGACTTTTTTATGGCTTGATAGTCTTGGAAAGGAGTATAGCGAACCTATTAAAACTTACAAGTATGTCTACGATAGAAATGATTTATTAAAAACAATGGTTAATGATTCTTTGGAGTTATACTATTTTCAAATTCCCTCTCGATTATTGGAATCGTTAGGAGCTAAAAAATGCTATGCTAAAAGCAATCGTTTTATTTTACCATCAGCTAAGGATACCATTTTAATCATAGATAGATTAGATACAATAATTGACCACAAATTTTATGCAAAATACCCACATCAGAATTCAATACTAGAAGATGTGTGTGCTAATTTTCTTTATGACAAAGTTTTTCTTGATTATAATAAATTTTCTGATTCGTTACAAAGGAAATATAAAATAAAGTTAAAGATTAGTGAGTTTGAAAAGGGTGGCAATAAACAATATTTAATTAAGGGAAAAAATATAAAGTTGATTTGTAATTCAAACCCAAATGAGAATTTCAATTTAACTAAATTATTGTTGACAAATATTACTTATTATCCATCCAAAAATGAATATTTATTCTTAGGATTATATGAAGGAGATTTTATGACTTATCAAATTATAAGACTTAATGAACTTGACTACAAATCAATAAAGGTGTTAAAGGAATTGAACCCATTTAAATTAAATTCTGAACTAAATAGGTACAAGCAAAAGAGAAATAAATTGTTTGATTCACCTTATAGAATTAAAAAGGTAACTTTTGGAAGGTTAAGAAAAACTATTAAGAAAGTGGAATTGAAATTCTAATTGCCAAAGTTAGTTCAAAAAATTAGGTGCAAAATTAATTATCAAATGTTCAATTTACTCAAAAAGTTTAAATGCTTGTTTTGAAAATTTTAATGAAGAACTAAATGCGTTATTATTATACAAAAGAATATATAAGAGGCTATTTGCATTTTTTAACCAAAGAAACTGCCTATAAAATTTTAGACAATCAATACAATAACCCTAGAGCTTATTTATTTTAAGAAATATGAAGAATTAAATAACAGAAAAAAACTATTATCCAAAATAGATTTTAGCAACTCTAGAGTAAGCTTTAGTGGAGGACTATTTTGGTGTTATGTAAATTTAAATACTGAAAACAAAGCAATTGCTCCCTATAGAAACAAAAATTTATCAAAGCATTTTGTCTTGATTAAAATATAAAATAATTTATTAAATTGCTGATATGCTTGATTCAACTGGCCACAACTATCGCGTAATTCCGCTTATAGAAATCCAAATACGCTGGGTTCAGACAGAAATAAATGATTTAAAATCTACTAGAAAATCTTATTTCAAGCATTTTAAAACCAAG
>JAKRSG010000394.1 GCA_022402405.1 Bacteroidia bacterium
GTTCAACCAAAATTGCTTATGTAAGTAACAATACGTTTAATATGATGAGTACTACCAGCGCCGATTTTGTTCATGAAAATGAGCTTTGGTTGAATAATTTGTTACGCAAATCTACCTTAATTAGTGGTGTTGGCGAGAAGCAGCGCAACCAGTTTTTTAGGGTTTTACGAGATAAAGTTGATATGCTAAAACAGAAAATTACCTTGGCTTAATATAAATCTGAGCCAGCCAGTTTTCTTTGAATCATAGATTCGTACAAGGCAATACCAGCAGCTACCGAAACATTGAGAGAAGATACGCCAAAATCCATAGGAATCTTACCTAATTCGCTGCATTTTTTTAACAAATCCGGACTAATACCCGTTTCTTCATTGCCCATTACAATGGCTAATGGTCCGCTTAGGTCTATTTGATCTAAGTTTTTACTTGCTTTTTCTGTGCAAGCTAGTGTGGTAAATCCGCATTGATTTAAGTATTCAATACTCGTTTTTAGATGTTTTTCTCTACAAACTGGAATTTTTAAGAGGGCACCAGCAGACGTTTTTACGGCATCATGACTAATAGGAGCGCTATCTGTTTGAGGAATTACTAGGGCATGAGCGCCGGCACAAAGAGCGGTTCTGGCAATAGCACCAAGGTTACGCACGTCTGTAAGCCTATCTAAAACCACAATATAAGGTGTTTTACCTTCTGCAAATAATACAGGCACTAGTTGTTCTAAACTTTGGAACTCGATGGGAGAAATATAGGCCACTACTCCTTGGTGGTTTTTATCCTTAAACGAGTAGAATTTTTCTCTAGGTACATATTGTATTGGCAAATCTCTTTTTCTTGCTAAAGAGATTATTTCATCTATTTGGGTGTTTTGTATAGCTTTTTGAACCAAGATTTTACTTAATTCTGTTCCTGCTTCAAGGGCTTCTTTAACAGCATGGATGCCGTAAATATTTGATTGACTCATGATAGTATTGAACCGCAAAGAAACAAAAAAGCTACCCATTGGATAGCTTTTTTGTTATTTATTTTTTGAATGAAATAAGATTATTGTCCGTTTTGTGCAGCAGTTATTGTTTGAATAAACTCTTTTGAGAGTGAATCTTGTCTATTCATTTGTGCCACTTGTTGGATGTAATTCATGATTTGAAGGTTATCTTCGATATCAGATTTAACACCTATTTTCTTGCCTTTGAAGCTGTTGAAATAGCTTACTTTCTCGCGATGAATATCCATTAATTGCTTCGCTAACTTGTTAGCTTTTTCAATTTCGCCTGCGTTGTAGTAACCTTCTACCAATCTAACTACAAATACATCGTATTGTACTTTGTTATCTGGCATTATTTGCAAGCAATAATCTAATACTTTTATGGCAGAATCTTTTTTGTTTTCTGCTAACAAAGCTTCTGATAAACGGTAGTATATGTTTCTGAAGTTTTTGGTCTGACGGAGGATGGTTTCATCCAAGTAAACACCTTCCTGTTCCATGTTACCAAACTTAAATTTCTCCATTAAGTTGGTATAAAGGATATCAGTATTAATTCTACCAGTAGAGCCATCTCTTTGTATGTTGTTGGTCATAGGAACCAAACGATACGTTAAACCCTCTAATTGGAAATACGGTTGTAAATTCATGTATACATCAGAACCTGTAGTTATAGCCCAATAGATAGGACGAGTATTAATATTACTAGCGATGATATCTAAAAGAATCAAATCTGCTTTCATTAGGTTATTATTTCCAATTTCCCATTTGATACTATCTACCATAAACGGAATATCTTTTTCTTTTACTACACCATTCTTGATACAAGCTTCTTTATCTGGAATGATGCAGAAACGTTTGCTAGGGTAATACCTTAAAGATTCGCCACCTTGGGTTTGAACCGATCCCATTGGGTCGTTATCATCGTTGATGAAAGCAATGATATTTTTAAGTTGGTAATAATCGTTTTTGTTGATACCGTATCTACGTGCCAATTCTGGATTATCATAATAAACTACATAATCACGTTTTCCTTGACGGTATTGATCTGAGCGAGTAGTAAATTCAATTGGTTTACTATCGTAAGCTGGGCGTTTTAAACCATCTGCGTACCAATCTGTGTTTAATAAACTCATATTAACCACACGTACATCGCTTCTAATATTTTCTACGTTTTGTGCGTACCAAAGAGGGTATGTATCATTATCTCCATTGGTAAATAAGATAGCATCTTTTTCGCAAGAGTTTAAGTAATTTTCAGCGAAATGTAAAGCAGTAAAGCGGTTGCTTCTGTTATGGTCATCCCAGTTTTCTGAAGCCATTATAGCTGGTACAGCAGCTAAACTTACTGCTGTAGCACCCACAGCAGCCATAGATTTATTAAGCTTCTTAGAAAGCCAATCTACTAGAGCTAAAACTCCTAATCCAACCCAAATCATAAAGGTTTGGTATGAACCAACGTAGGCATAATCACGCTCACGTGGCTGATGAGCTGGGAAGTTTAGATAAAGAATGATAAAGAAACCAGTAAATAAAAACAAAGTTGTTACAACAATGGCATCTTCTTTTGCACGTTTAAAATGGAAGAATAATCCAATTAATCCAAGGATAAGAGGTAAGAAGTAATAGGTGTTTCTTGCCTTGTTATTCTTCATGCTTTCAGGCATATTTTTCTGTGGTCCTAAACGCCACTCATCTATAAAATTGATACCACTAATCCAGTTACCGCGGGTTAAATCGCCGTATCCTTGTTCGTCGTTTTGTCGGCCAATAAAATTCCAGAAGAAATAGCGCCAGTACATAAATCCGAGTTGGTAACTTAACAAGAAGTCAATGTTTTTGGCCATATTGGCTTTTTTACCTTCAGGAATTTTTTCCCATTCGCGATAGGCATTTACATAATCAGCTCTATCTGCCCACATACGTGGGAAAACAGTACAATCTTTAGGATCGTAGATACGTTCAATTTTTTGTCCGGCTTCTACATATTTTCCATCATCTCCTTTAGTATATTGGTAAGCTCCTTTTTTGTAATCGATTACTTTAGCATAGAAATATTGTCCGTACACCAAAGGATTTTCTCCATATTGTTCGCGATTTAAGTAGCTTAACAAAGAGAAAGGTTGTTCTGGGTCGTTCATATCAATGGGTGGGTTTGCCAAAGAGCGAATGATAATCATAGAATAAGACGAATATCCTAAAACCACAAACGAGAAGCACAATACAATAAGATTTACCACATCCATGGCTGCTTTGCGCTGGAAGATAAAGAAATATAATGCGGCAGTAATGATGGCCCATCCAATAACACCACCCATACTTGCATTAACAAAGAAAGTACTAACAGCTAAAAAAGCATATGATGCGATAGCTATGTACAAGCTTGTTTTGCTTAATGAATGCGTATAATGTAAGAAAGAAGCAAGAAGAGTAATTAGTAATAGAATAAGTAAAATGGCACCTGAATTAAAGTTTAAGCCTAGAGTATTTACTGTGAAGAAGTCTAATTTAGTAGCAATGCCAGGTAAACCTGGGATAATACCAAATTGCACTACACCGATAGTTAAGATGGCGATGGCAGAAGCACCCAAAAATCCGTTACGAGTGTAGGTGTATTTCTTGAAATAGTATACATAAACAATGGCTGGTATAACCAATAAGTTCAATAGATGGACACCGATAGCTAAACCAATAAGGTAGGCAATTAATACCAACCAGCGATTGGCATCTTTTTCATTGGCAACATTTTCCCACTTAAGGATACACCAGAATGTTAGTGTAGTAAAAAAGCTAGACGAAGCATAAACCTCTGCTTCTACTGCAGAGAACCAGAAAGTGTCTGAAAAGGTTAAAGTTAAAGCACCAACCGCTCCAGCACCCATAATGGTAATAGTTTGCCAGGTTTCTAATAATCCATCAGCGTTAGCCATAATTTTTTTGGCTAAGTGGGTAATGGTCCAAAACATAAACATAACGGTTAAGGCACTGGTAACAGCAGAAACCATGTTTACCCAAAATGCTACGGTTGAAGCATCGGAGGCCATTAAACTAAACACTCTACCAATCATTAAGAAAAGAGGTGCTCCAGGTGGGTGACAAATCTGAAGGCGATAGGATGCAGAAATAAACTCACCACAATCCCAAAAGCTAACGGTAGGTTCTAAGGTTAATGTGTAGGTTGCCAATGAAATGGCGAAAAGCAACCAGCCTAATACACTGTTTAATTGATTATATTTACTCATTCTCTAACTAAACTTTTATCTTGATGTAACGCTAAATGGCAAACATAAATGATTTTATGAAACCAACAAACAAGAATCTTAAGCAAATTTTATGAAACATTAATATTAATATATATTGAATGTCAAATATTTAACTGGTTTATGGGAAAATGTCGCTGTTAGTTCTTATTTTTGCGTCGGATTAAAACAGGAGAAAAAGCATAGTGTCACACAAAGTTATTGTTATTGGGGGAGGAGCAGCTGGGTATTTTTCTGCC
>JAKRSG010000395.1 GCA_022402405.1 Bacteroidia bacterium
GTGCTCTTCCGATCTAGCTTGCCTATATTGGTAGTATCCCTGCATACTCTTACTTAAATAAATACACTAAGCGTCCTATCGGTAGGTTTGAGTTTAAACTTACTATCTTTATTAAAGAAGGTCGTTACCGTTACCAAATTAGTAATATAGTGCACGAATCTGTTAAACCAGCTGATGGTAAAGGAACCCGCAATTACTTCGAGTACTATTATACAAGTACTATCAAAGTAAGAGAGCATGATGCCATTCTTAGAAATGCTAATCGTGATATTTTAAAGTTAACAGAAAGTTTAAAAGCAGCGCTTAGAGAGCCAGTAATTGTAGACGAAGACGATTGGTAGACTATATTATTTGGCTTTAAAGTAGAAGTCGCCATTTTCATATTGTAGCGCTTCTGCTTTACTCATTTCTACCAATGTGTTTTGGTTCAGCTTATAGGTTTTATAAGAAAGCGGTTCCAATAATGAAATAATTTGTTCTCTATTTTCTACGCTCGAAATCTCTATTTGTATAATAGGTTTGCAGCGTTTAAGCGTGTTTATCATTTCTGGAAATAATATCACCTCATAGCCTTCTACATCACATTTCAAATAATCTATCTTGGCTATAGGAGCAAATAATTCATCAGCAATCTCCATTTGTGCTTTGTATGTTTCGGCACTTTCTGAGTTGTTCCCTTCAATAATCTTGGTTAAACCGTGTCTAAATACCCCATCAATCATAGGTGTTCCCAACTTCACTTCTTTTCGTTCCGAACCTAATGCACATCGGTATAAGCTAATATTATTTAGAGCAAATTTTTTGGAGTTAGTTAAAAATACATTTCCAAAAACAGGTACGGGCTCTATTGAATAGACATGACCATCTTTGCCTGCATATTGAGATAAAAATACAGAGTAATACCCAACATTAGCTCCAATGTCTATACACACATAGCCTGGTTTTATAAGCTCTTTGAGGTAAAATAACTCAGGATATTTATCTTTTAAAAAGCCAGCTTTTATAAGTTTTATATAAGTGCTGCTAACCAACTTTAAATAGGCTTCTGTTCCTAAACTTTTAAGCAACAATGCGCGTAATTTCTTTTCCATAGTTCCTATTTCACTTCTTCGTAATCTACATACTCACCAAGTTTATCATCGGTGGCAGATTTCTTTTTGTTTACCTTAGGATTTATGGTTATTTCTCCCTCTTCTTTATATGAGTTTGGCTGCGGTGGGGGAGTGTTCTGATGGTAATGAAATACCTTTACTTTAAAACCTCCAAATACATAGCGATATATTACGTAGAATATAAATAGATAAAAAAGAAATTTCAACATGTTCCTTGATTAAGGATGCAAAGATGCAAAAAAATAGGGGTTTTTAAAAGTGACTTTTACTTCTTCTTAAAGTTCAACGCTTTCCCGTTAACACAGTATCTAAGTCCGGTTTTGTCTCTCGGACCATCATCAAAAACATGACCTAAATGACCGCCGCATTTGGCGCACATAATTTCAGTTCTCACCATTCCATGTGTTCTATCGGTTTGAACCACTATTTTTTCTGGGTTCAAGGCTTCATAAAAACTTGGCCAACCACAACCACTGTCGAACTTGCTCTCGCTATCAAAAAGTTCGTTGCCACATCCTGCACAACTGTAACTGCCGCCATCGTAAACATCCTCTAATTCGCTGCTAAAGGGTCTTTCAGTGCCCTTTTCGCGGAGTATTCTGTATTGCTCCGGACTTAATATTTTCTTCCAGTCAGAGTCGTTTTTGCTTACGGTAAAATTATGATCTTTCTTTATCTCCTTGTGTTTGGTTAAGGTGTTCATTTTAGGGCTTGATGATTTTGTGCGATTGGACTCCTGAGCGTTGCATGATACGCAAAACATACATACCTGAAGTAAGAGTACTTTCCATGGGAATAAACGTATCATGTGTTAGTATTAATTTAGTATTGATAACGCATTCACCCTTTAAATTGTTTACCCAAATTTCTATTTCTTCTGGTTCGCCATCATAATATAACTGAATGCCATTTTCTATTGGATTTACCACCTGTAGTGTATTCGTTTCTGGCTGATCCAATTTGGCTGAAAACTCTTTTGAATAACTGGTTCCTCCATCAAAATCTACTTGTTTAATTCTGTACGTATAACTGTTAATTCCGGCTATTAACTTGTTGTCTTCAAATAGGTAGTTTGATACTGAATTACGATTTCCATTGCCTTTTACGCTGCCTATTTGGTAAAACTCCTTATCTTCATTTAATCGTTCAACAACAAAATAATCATTATTCTTTTCGGATGCTGTTTGCCAATTAATATAAATACTTTGCTCGTTTACAAATTCTGCTTTTGTCATGAGCCAATTAACAGGTAAACTCACCGCCCCCGAATTAAGCACGTTAGTTGTTAAATAATTGCTCGATGTACCCACTCCATTATATTCAACTATTAAAAAATGATACGCAATAGATGGGTTCAAGCCGCTAATTTCTATATTACTACCCATGCCATTATACACCACAAAATTGCCAGATCCTATGCTAGAACCTAATCCAAATTGTGTATTGGCAAGATATGTTTGTGAGTCGCTTGGAACTGCATTTACAGGTGCACCAGCTCTTGCAAGCACCAGCCTTTTTTGTCCGTTGCCGCTTTTCCAAGAAATGTTTAGGCTGCTTGAACCAAAGCTTAAGCGACTAAATTGTGTAGCGGCTACTGTTGGCTCTGTGGCTAATCTAGTTCCCCAAATTCGTTGCACGTAATGCGGACTATCAATAAACGGATTTCTGTTGTTTTGATAGGTAAAAATAGCATTGTTCCTGTTTATTTCCTTGGCACTTGGTGGGTCTTGATTATGCCATTTAAGCAATAATTCTAAATACCACGGATCATAAACTGTTGTGTTATTTCCAGCAAGAACGTCGTTTGCATTTCCATTATTTTGCCAGTTAGCAATTACATTTTGGTAACGCGTAGCCATATAAAAAAAGCTACGAGCCAAATCTCCTTTGTAATCATTTATTGGTTCAAACACAATACCTGTGTAACCGGGTGTGGTATTGTTGCCAAGCTTTGCTCCTTGCAAAGATGTGTATGTTGCAGTGCTAACTTCACCAAATGGATAATTGCTTCTTATGCCGTTTACTTTTCCATCTGTTGGGTATATATGAAACATGTCAGAAACCATAGGGCTGGCCTGGCTGAACCAACTTTGAGGGAAGCTATGTTCGCGATTATAACAATCTCCTTCTACAGAATAGTTGCCACATTGGTCGGAACTAAAGGTAAACTCAAAAGGTGAATTGGCATCTACTCTAGTAGAATAAATATCCCACACTTTACCGTTGTAAAATGGGTCTGTTGTAGGGTAAGTTGCCCACAAACCGCTGCTTCCGCTGCCGTATGAAATAACAGTATGGCCTAAAATTTTATTGTACAATGCTGTTTTAAGTGTGGTGCCACTGCCATTGCCAATACTATTGTAATACGTTGCGGCATTGGTGCCAACAGCTGTGCTTGCCAAAGCATTTCCACTTACAGCTTTGTTCTGTGTGGTACTTCCTGCGCTACTATGAACAATGTTTCCAGATTTAGAGCCTGTTTGGTGCGGACTAAATCTTACAAATATTAATGTATTGCTTACGTTTCCTGAAGTGGGATTTAAGGTAATGCTAGAAGAAAACTGACTATTATACACCAATGAAATTTCGAAGTGTGCAGGAGCTGTAATGGTTATGGGTGCACTTAATGCACTGCCGCTTACTGTATATCTTTGTGGGTCGCTAGCATAATAAATTGCACAGTTTCCAAAGCTAGGTATGCTAGCAGATGATACTATGATAGTGCCAGCAATTAGGTTATTAATAGAGGAAAAAATAAAGGCAATTAATATAATAATTCGTGACATATATATTCTTAAAACAACTACAACAAAAGTATTTTATTTATTCTGTTAAACCCAATTTATTGGTTATTACTGCATGCTTGTGCGCAATTCTCGCCGTCCATTGCAGCGCTTACAATGCCACCTGCGTAGCCTGCACCTTCGGCACATGGGTAAAGCCCTTTTATTTCTGGATGCTCGTACGTTTCTTTATTTCTCGGAATTCTAACCGGAGATGAGGTTCTAGATTCTGTGGCTAAAATAATGGCATCTTCGTTTAAATAACCTTTCATTTTTTGTCCGAATAAAACAAAGGCTTGTTGCAATGATTTGGCTACAAAGGATGGTAAAATCTCATGTAAGTTTCGGCTTATTGTGCCAGGTAAATACGAGTTTTTGGGTAGTATTGATGAGGGTTTACCATTAACAAAATCTATTAATCTTTGGGCAGGTGCTTGCAGACTTTTGTTGCCTTTTTCGAAGCAGTCTTTTTCTACTTGCGACTGAAATTTTAGTCCGGCCAAAGCACCATGGGAGGCATACATTTTATAGTCGTCGGGCTGAACCGATACCACTATTCCACTATTGGCATAAGGATTATTTCGTTTGCTCGGGCTCCATCCGTTTACCACAATTTCTCCAGG
>JAKRSG010000396.1 GCA_022402405.1 Bacteroidia bacterium
TGTTCTAGCAATTAAACCATCCGATTTAAATCCGATGTTTAATACTACTTCTTTTTCTGTGAAACCTACTACGGTACCTTTAACGATTTCTTTTTCGTTGAAAGCGCTTAACGTGTTTTCGTAGAGAGAGGCTAACGTTTGGTGTTCTTCTTTCGAATAGCCGCCAAATCCGGCTTTGTCCATACTCCAATCGAAATCTGCATCGGGAGTTGGTGTGTTTTGGTTAATAATGTTTGACAATAAAATAATCTCCTTTCGCTTAAAAAAGCCTGCAAATATAATTCTAAAATCTTGAATGGCAATAGTTTTATTCTAAATATTTTTAAAAAAATGAACCTTTTCCCAAACCCAAGGTTTAAATGATATAAAATCTAAAACTAAATCCCGTAATCCGTAATTCGTAATTCATACTTCATAATTCATAATTAAAATGGACTTCTATCAATTTTCTGCCAAATCTATTACCAACCAAGACATTCCAATGGAATCGTTCAAGGATAAAGTTGTTCTAGTTGTGAATACTGCAAGCAAATGCGGATTAACTCCTCAATACGAAGGATTAGAAAATTTGTATAAAAAATATAAAGATAAAGGGCTTGTTATTTTGGGTTTTCCATGTAACCAATTTGGAAACCAAGAACCAGGAACCGAGGAATCTATTGTGTCTAATTGTTTGGTAAATTATGGTGTTTCTTTTCCAATGTTTTCCAAAATAGATGTTAATGGGGCAAATACACACCCAATATTTGTCTATTTAAAAAAGCAAAAAGGAGGATTTTTAGGTTCAGCCATAAAATGGAACTTTACTAAGTTTTTGATAGATAAGCAGGGGAGGGTAATAGAACGTTTTTCGCCTACTACTCAGCCGGCTGATTTAGAAAAAGATATTTTAAAACTACTTTAGTTTTTACTCTTTTTTGAAGTATATTTTTTAAAGCGTTTAAAAAGTTCCATTACCATAATCATGGGAATGGAAAGTGAGAATATATAAATCCATTCAGTTACCGTTATCGGTTCAATTTTTAAAGTGCTTTGCATAAATGGAATTTGCATGCTAATGATATGTAAACCTTGAGCAGCTAACACTCCAAATACTAAAAGCCAGTTTCTGTTTAAAGGTATTTTAAATACAGAAAAACTTTCGGATCTGCTATTAAACGTGTGAAAATTCTGCATAAAAACCATCAATAACAAAACTAAATTTCGAGCATGTAATTGGTTCATCTGTTGAATTTCTATTAACCAATACCAAAATCCAAAAACAATAATACTCATAGTAGCTGCTGCCACAATGGTTTGCTCCATCATGAGTTTATTAAATATACTTTCACTTGGTTTTCTTGGCTTTTTATTCATGGCACCAGGTTCTCCTTTTTCAAATGCCAAGGATACATCTTGGATACCATTGGTAACTAGGTTCAGCCATAATAATTGCACAGCCAAAAGCGGAATAGGTAGCGCCATTGCTACCGAAAATAAGAATAATAATATTTCTGCTGCACCTGTTGATATGCTTAAAAAGATAACCTTTCTTACATTATCGTAAGCATATCTGCCTTCTTCTACGCCAGCCACTAATGAGGCAAAATTATCATCAACTACAATCATAGCTCCCACATCTTTGGCCACATCAGTGCCAGAGCCCATGGCAACACCAATATTTGCTCGCTTTAGCGCGGGAGCATCGTTAACGCCATCTCCAGTTACAGCCACAAATTCGCCCATTTTTATAAGAACATTTACAATATGCAACTTTTGCATAGGCGATACTCTGGCAAATACAGTAGCCGAGGAAACCATTTTCTCAAAAGCTGGTGAGTCTGGTGCGCCTGAAGATTCTAATATCTGTCCGGTTATAACTGAACTTCCTTTAGCTAATATCCCTAATTCCAATGCGATATTCTCGGCAGTAGAAGGGTGATCACCCGTAATCATAAGCACTTTTATGCCGGCATTTTTACATTTTTCAACCGACTTTTTAGCTTCTTTCCTTAGCGGATCAATAAAACAAACCAATCCTAAAAAACATACTTGAGAAATATCAGAATCTTCATAGGTATTTTTCTTTACAAAACTATCTTTTGGGCCAGATGCAAATGCCAAAACTCTATACCCTTGAGCAGATAATTGGTCTACTTGTTTTATAATTTCTTCGGTTCGTAAGTTCTCAGTTTTTGAACCTATTAATTGTCTGTTACAAAAGTTTAAAACCGTTTCTACTGCACCTTTTATTGCTATTTTGGTTACTCCATTTTCTTGGTAAAAACTAGCTGCATATTTCCTTTCAGATTCGTAAGGAATGGTATCTATAATAGGCATGTTTTTTTGTATCTCGGCCTGATCCAAACCTGATTTTTTAAACATGGCTAAAAGGGCAATATCCATGGCATCACCATGATGTTTCCACTCATTATCTTCAAAATAAAAAAGTCCTTCATTGGCCAAAAAGCCACAGAATAGAAGTTGGTTCAGACAGGAGTTTGTGCCAGAGTTTAGCTCAAAAGATGAATTAACTATAGGTTTAATATCGCCTTTATCATTATATCCTTCGCCGCTTACCACAAAGGTTTCAGAATTTGGTAATACAATTAATTTAGCCGTTTGTTGGTTTACAGTGAGGGTGCCTGTTTTATCGCTGGCAATAACGGTGCAACTGCCTAAACTTTCTACAGAGGTAAGCTTTCGAACAACCACATTTCGTTTAGCCATACGTTTAGTGGCTATAGACAGTGCAATGGTAAGAGCTACTGGTAAACCTTCTGGTATAGCAGAAACCGCCAAGGCAACAACAAGGAAAAATATGGCACTGTACTCCATTCCTTGTAAGCGCAAAAAGACACCCAGAATAACACTTAAAACGGCAATAAATTGGGTAATTTGGGTGGTAAATTTTTCCATCCTCAAAATAAGTGGCGGTTTGGCCGATTCACCTTCTGCTACGTTTTGGGCAATTTGACCCACTTGTGTATGTATACCTGTGGCCACAATAATTCCTTTACCTCGTCCTTTATCAACAGTAGAACCGGCAAAGGCCATATTACTGCGTTCGGATATAGATAAGTCAGTTGCTAATATTCCGTTTTGCTTTTTGGAGGCAAGTGATTCACCAGTTAAAAAACTTTCGTTTATCTCTAAATTGCTCGATTGTATAAGTCTAATATCTGCTGGAACCTTTACGCCAGATTCAACATGAATAATATCGCCGGGTACAAGCTGTTCCGATTCCATTTCATGTTCTTTGCCTTCTCTGGTTACAATGGCTTTAATTTTAATGAGATGTTGCAATCCTGCCGCACTTTTTTCGGCATTATACTCCTGAAAAGTACCAATGATTGCATTTATGCCAATCACTAAAAAAATAAAAATAGAATCACTTGCTTCTCCAATGGCAATAGAAGCAATAGCTGCTGCTACTAATATAAAAATGAGTGGATTTACAAACTGTTGGAGAAATATTTTTACTATACTAATCTCTTTTCCATGGGGTAATTCGTTTGCACCATAAAATAATAATCGGTTTTTAACTTCTTCATCGCTCAATCCATTTACAGAAGAAACCAATTCTTTGTATACATCTTCAAGAGGCATAGCATGCCACGCCTCTTGAGATATACTGTAATTTTCCTTGTTTTCTTTTATGGGCATTTTTCTATTCCAATTCTTGTCTATCCATGGCATCTATTCTGTTTTCTTCTATCGGATGTTCCTTTTCTTCGGCATGTTTATTTTGTTCGAGTAGGGTCCAATGATCTGTTCTTGTTGTTTGCAACCAAACATTACCTGATTTATGGAATACTTGAACGGATAATCCAAACTTTTCAGAAAATGTCGTTTCTAATTCCATCACTTTAAGCTCAGGATAAATAGTTATTTCCCCTGAATTTAAATGGGGATATACACTTTCAAAAACAACGCTGCCTGATAGAGTATTTGCTCTCGATGTAGCCTCTCCAACTTGATGCTCTTCTTTGTAAAATTCAATTTTTAAATACGGAAATAATTGCTGAAATTCAGCTTGAATTTGAGAAATGGTTCTGCTTTTTTCTATATGTAATTTCATAATTTTTAGGTTTGAACCAAATGTCAACTTACTTATAAAAAAATACTATGACAAATGTCACATAGCTAAAAAAAATGAATTCAATCTAGCTTTTTCTACTCACCAAAAAACCAAATGCTCCAGCAGTAAAAAACATAATTAAACTATATATAGCCGGAGGGATACTCATCACACTATTTCCTAATACATTTAAAGCAATATAAATAGCCAAAGTGCCATTATGAATTCCAATCTCCATGCCTATAGAAATCGCTTGTTTTCTGCTAACAGCAAATAATTGTGGCATCAAAAATCCAACTCCCATACTTATTAAATTAAAAACCAAAGCAGCAACACCTACTTCCTGAAAATATGTTA
>JAKRSG010000397.1 GCA_022402405.1 Bacteroidia bacterium
TTAGCTTCAATTTCTAAAGGATACGTTACAATATATTCCACTTGCTCTGTTTCGTTGGTTGGGCTTCCGCCCTCTCCTGTTCCATCAGTTATTGCACCAAATTTATTACTAACATTAAATACGATGTGAAATTTTATATAAGCATTAAAGGTCTCCTCAAAATCCATGGCAAAAGTTTGATTGTGCACACAAGGCAAGTCGATAAATGGGGTGGCAACTGTTACATCTTCATATCTAGTGGCATCAGTTAGCCAATTTGTTATTTGTAACCCTGACGCAGTATACTGTTTTTCAAAATCATTCACTCCTTCACAAAATTGTAAATTAACTCTGTTGTCTCCAAATTGAAAAACGCCAGTATAAGGTGGTCTATACCGCATATCATAATTATTCCATGCAGGTGGCAAATTAGAATGGAAAGGTGTGGGTAAATTACGCTTATTAAGCTTAATAACAATTTGAGATTGAATAGATTCAATTGTTAAACCACTAGCAGGATTTACAATGTACTTTATTGGCTTAGATTCTAGCTTATATTGATTAATTAAAGTACCATCAAGAAAATGATTAAATAGTGGTAATTGCCATTGAACAAACTGAAGTTTTGGCAATTCTGTAACCCTAAACACTCCTAATACATTATTGTAAATTGGTTTTGATGCTGCCCCTGCTGGCTGATTTGGGCTTCCCGGAACCAACAAATTAATGTTTATTTTTTGTGGGATATTAGTTATTGTACCTAAAGCGTTTAAATTCATTTTAAAATTCGACTCAAAAACAAGCGGTTTAGGTTGGTCAACCTTAGACTTTTTATTCATTTTAATAAAAGAGTTTGTTAAACCAATTGCCCCCATAACTAACATCCCTTTTGGCCCAAAAACCGAACCCTTTGCCGCCAATTTTACTGCAAGACTACCTTTTAACAAAGGCACTCCACCAGCTACTTTTGGTTTTACCATTGCCATAGCAAATTCATTAAACCCTTGGGCTCCTTTATAGGCTTTAACCACACCATCCTGCAAATCCAATATGTTTCCAAAAGTTTTTTCGTTCAACAACCCATTGAAAGCACTGTTTTTTAAACTATTGTTCTCTAAATACTTCGTACCACCATACTTGGTAGAAACAATACTTCCAGAAAGGTCTCCATCAATTTTCATTTGAATTTCTTGTTGTTGCTTGAACTCAAATTCAAATTCAACTTGCGCTGCATAATCTGGATAACATGAACATGGGTCTAAATTGACCCAAAAGTCACCCATTATCCATAACCCTTCTTGAAAACAGGCAACTCCAGTCCTTGGAATCCCATCATAACTGGCATGAACATCTTGGATGTCTCCAATTTTAAATTTTTCCAAGGTTAAAACAATCGAGTCACGGTGATTTATTAATCCCCCTTCAATAGGTGAATTATATTGATTACGAGTATATTGTAGCCGTATTTTAACACTTTGCGGAGATTGAAGTGTGGTACTTGTTATATACATAAATACTTTAATATGTCCAGTTCTGCGGTTATAAATTGAATAACTTGGATTGCTTACAGGTTCTGGCCTTACTTCCCCTGCTACAATTATTTCTTTACCCATGTTTTTGGTTAGTAATTCCCATCCATCTGCTGGGTATACATCTAATTTATTAAAAAGTAAATCATAAACTAAATGGCTAATATTTGGATTATTTAATTGCTGAGTGCTATTATACCAGGGTGCTGGGATATTATTGCATATATTATCTGGACCACCATATTTATTATCAGTTACCCAAACATCGTTTGAATAAAAATCTCTTGTCCAATCCCAATAATTTACCTTTCCAGAAATTCCGAAATTTTTTTGCGTATTTACTACATGGTCAGTAGTCAATATTGGAAAATTATCGATGCATTGACTAATAGCATTCTCAGTAGATAAAGCAATCAATAGTATTATTAAAAAAAATAATTTTTTCATAATTAATGGTTTTATTTATTTTACTTTCTTTCCAATAAATGTAAGCAAAGGAATGTTTTTAGGTGGCCATTCACTCACACCATAAATATTAGTTCCATGTCTAATAAAATCTATTTGAAGGCTGTTGGTGGCAGCATTATATATGGCAATTCCTTTTATAGTTTTGCCCTTATAGCTGGGCGATACAGATTGTTGCCCACTTAATGAATTAAAAAAAAGGTATGTGGCATAGTACCCACAATCTGCACCTCCACTCCAATTACGTGTATATTCAAAACCCTTTTCCCATATTGGAGACTCATAGGCGGGCTCAGATAATATTTCATCAAAAGCCACGTAAATAATTTTGATACCTTGATTAACTTCTATGCTATCAAATCTTAACGTGAGGTTAAAAACGCTATCTGGTTTTGAGGTAAGGCTTCCTTTATATGTTCCAACAAAACCAGTCTGAAACACTGGCATATAAACAATATAGCGGGTAAAGGTATCTATTCCATTATCACCTGGGAAACATGGATTGGGTTTGTTATTTTTTACTATACATGTTATTTTAACTCGCTCTGGATGCATTTGAGGACTTGATGGACTCCCAAATTTAATGCTAAAACTTTGTTTTTGTTGCCATTCTGGGCGCATTTCTGTTTCCTCAAAAATCCACCAAATACTATCGGCTTTTTGTGTGCAAGTAAAAACTATATCATTCCACCGTTGAACTGTATCTGTTTCATATCTTATAAAGTGATTTCTTGGCATTAAGTCATCATTAGCTTGAGGTCTAACTAATTCTTCAATCGTAAACACGGCACTAGTTTCCTTTGCATCTATACATGGGTCATAATTTTCGCATTCTTTATTACGAGGGTCTTGGCAAGGGGCTTTCTCCCGGCAAGCCTCGTTCACAAAAATTAATAATACTGCAAGTAGCAGCATTAACTTACTTGTTTTCATCGGCTATTTTTTGTTGAAGTTGTTGAACCAAAATCTGCAATGCTTCAATTTGCTTTTGCTGCTCTTTTATGCTCTCTATTAATACAGGAATAAGCGATACATAATTAACACTCAATTGCTGGGTTTTTTCATCTTGCTTTACCAATTGAGGAAATACAGCTTGTACTTCTTGGGCCATAACACCAATCTGATTTTTATAAGAGGCTAAAACCACACTTTCCGTTTCTTTATTGGCATTTTTAAAAACCTCAGGCTTGTAATCATAAGTGTATCCATTTATTTTTTTTATCGCATCTAATGCAAAACTTCCTTTAATGGGTTGAATATTGGTTTTTACATTTCGGTCGCTTAGATGCTGTAAATTCATATAGTGCACATCTGTAGCATACACTTTAAAAAAAATCTCTGTTGGGGTTCCCAATAAGGTAGAGTTATTCCATTGAGGAACCAGAGCAGTAAAATTTACAGATGAATTCCATGGATAATTTCCAATAGATAATCCACTAAGTGCAGGGGGTTCTATAAAATAGGTTCTACCTAACACAGATAATTTTTCTGTTTGCCCAGATAACCAACTGTAGCCAATAGAAACATTGTTCCCAGGCAGCACTTTTAATTGAGCACTTACCATTTGAATGGTGGCTAAAGCTACCATCAGCAATAAAATTGTTTTTTTCATAGAATAAGTATTAAAGATTTTAGATTTCAAAAATAAACTGTCAATCAGGTAATTTTGTAACGGCTTGAGCCTATATTGTGTAAAATTTTATCTCATTTATTATTGAAAATTTGGGCTCAGATAATTTTTCATCATTAACTAACAAATACCGAATGCATATATGTAATAGTCCAATAGAATTGGCCTAAACATCTATTGCGTCTGTATTTACCATGTTTGTTTTGGTCTAGATTATAAATCCAATTGGTATTACTTGGCAAAGTGATGCCATCATTCAAAGCTTGCAGATGCAAGAAATTTGCAAAGGATAAAATAGAGTTGCAAAAAAATCTCCCCATACACCTGCAAGAAATTTTGTTTGGCAATTTAGTTCTAACATTTACCATGAAAACATAAGCGAGATGAAATAATTCTCGGTTATAACTGATATGACTATTCAATAAAATTACCGGCGCATGTATGTTGAAAAGGCTACAACTTTAGATTCTTAAAAAAAAATTCCTATTTTCGACACAAATACACTTTTTATGATACGTAAGAAAATTAGTTTAATTTGTTTGTTGATAGGTTTAAACCTGGCTGCCTTCGCCCAAAGATACTTAGAAAAAAGCTTCGATTCGGTAGTGGTATATCAAGATATTCCGTACGGATTTAATTACAATTTTAGGGGCGATAGCACGCAACTTTATATGGACATTTACGTGCCATATAACGATACTGCTAACAATCGTCCTTTGCTGGCTTTAGCGCATGGAGGTTCCTTTGTACAAGGAAATAAACGCAGTGGCGATATGTTGATTATTTGCAAAAGATTGGCTCAAATGGGTTATGTAGTTATCTCTTTTCAGTATCGATTGGGTATCGATATTGGCAGTGGCAAAACCCTAGAA
>JAKRSG010000398.1 GCA_022402405.1 Bacteroidia bacterium
AATGGAATCGTTGTAGAGGGAGTCTTTTATCTCTGAACTGAGAGAGCGAAAAGCCTTTGAAGTACCAGGGTCTTTTAACCCTTTATACACTTCTGATAAACCCTGATAGGCTTCATCCAGTTCAATTTTTAAGCCAGCAGGTTTTGCCAAGGCAATAGCTTTTCTATAGGCTAAATTGGCCTTCTCATAGTCTTTTATTTTAACATACATATTGGCCATACCAATGAGGCTGCTCACTTCCAGCGGTACAATATGAAGCTTGTTTACTAAATTATTTGCCTCTACATAATTGCTTAAGGCCAATTCCCAATTATTTTCTGCCACTGCAATAGCAGCCATATTTATAAGTGCAGAAGCTTCACCCGGTTTGTTTTGCAACTCACCGTATATTTTTCTTGCCTTTTTATAAAATTCCATTGCCTTAGCATGCATATTTTGCCTAGCATACATGGCTCCTACTTGCTCGTAAATATTTAACTGTCTGAACCGATCGTTTTGCTGTTCAAAAAGCTTTAAAGCCTTTAAATTAAACTCAATAGAGCGAGAGAAATTATTCTGTCTATTATACAATTCGGCTAATGCCAAATATGTGTTTAGGCTTCCCAATGCATCGCTGTTCGTTTCAAAAATCCGTAATGCATCGAGGTATTTTTCTAAGGCTTTAGTAAAATCGCCTTGCGCATGAAATACATTTGCTAATAGATAAAGAATATCTGCGCGCTTAAGCGATAAGCTTGCTGCATCGCACAATTCAACAGCGCTCGTTAAATGTTCTTTGGCCGAAGCAAACTGAGCATTGTTCATTTCCAACAATGCCAATTGCTTTAACGCATCTATTTGTATATAAGTAAATCCTCCTTGTTTGGCCTGAACCAAAACTTGCTCGAAAATAGCTTGGGCTTGGGCAGGTTGATTGTACTTTTTTTGAAGTCCGCTTTGAAACTGCAAACGTATGGTAGTACTATCAGTTTGCCCAAAAGCCATTTGACTTGCTAACAAACAAAAAAGAAGTATCCAATGATAGGGCTTCAAAATTAATTTGCGTTGATATCTACAAATTTAAATCCCGCTCCATGAATATTTTGAATTTCTATAGATGGATTTACCTTAAGCACTTTTCTAAGCTTATTGATGTATACATCTAAATTCCTAGCAGTATAGAAATCGTCTTTGCCCCAAATGGTTAATACCAAATTTCTGCGGGTTAAGAGCTGACCAGCGTTCTTAATAAACAGTTTTAACAATTGAGCTTCTGTGCCACTCAACTTGTTATGCTGGTTATTAAATTCGATAAATTGGTTTACGATGTCTATTTTCATATCACCAATTTGATACACCTCTTCCTTAACCATAATCTCTGGTACCACCTGATTGGTTCGCTTTAAAATAGCACGAATACGAGCTACCAATTCTTGCGTACTAAAAGGCTTAGTAATATATTCATCGGCGCCGATATCAAACCCTCTTAACTTATCTTCATCTTTACTGTTGGCTGTTAAGAATACAATAGGTACAAATTCATTTTCTTCTCTAATTATTCTGCCCACCTCAAATCCATTTTTACGAGGCATGTTTACGTCCAATAAAACCAAATCAAACTTTTCAACTCTGAACATCTCAAGAGTTTCTAAACCATCTTTAGCAATACTGGTGGCAAAACCCGAAAGCTTTAAATTTTCGCGAAGAAGATTCGCTAAAGTAGCATCGTCCTCGGCAATTAAAATGTGTGGTAATTTTTCTAGGTTCATACTCGTAAAATTTAAATTCGAAACTAAGATATTTTTGACGAATTTAATTCTAAGTTCTAATATTGCCAATGATGCTTTAAAAAAGCCAATCGCATAAAAAATTGTTTTTTTCACGTTGTCAATTGATTATATTTGGCTCGAAACTAAAAGTTTAAGAAAGCCTTAAGAAATATTAAAGAATAAATTAAGAATACATGAAAATTCCCTCCTTTCTTATACTGCTCAGAATACCGTTTTCCTTCTATTTACTGCCAGTATTTTTGTTTGGAATTTCGTTTGCGGATAGTATAGATTACGAAAAAACACTTCACGTATTTATCATACTGCATCTATTGGTTTACCCAGCTAGCAATGGGTTTAATAGTTATAATGATAAAGATACAAGTAGTATTGGCGGTTTAAAAAGCCCTCCTCCTCCCGATATTTGGTTATTAATAACAAGTTTATTATTAAACATCGGAGCTATTATTTACAGCTATTGGGTTCAGCCAGAATTAAGCATTATTGTTACGGCTTATATACTTGCCTCTATAGCTTATAGTTGGAAATGGATTAGATTAAAAAAATATCCGATTATAAGCTTCTTGGTAGTGGCCATTTTTCAGGGTTTTGTAACCTATGTCATGGCTTTTTTATTTTGTCAGAAGCAAGATTATTTGCATGCCATAGACCAAGTGAACTTCCTTTGGCCAGCCATCATAAGTAGTTTAATGGTAGCAGGAGCATATCCTATGACACAGATATATCAACATCAAGCTGATGCTAAGAGTGGAGATATGACTCTAAGTAGATTATTAGGAATAAATGGCACATTCGAATTCTCAGGATTTATGAACGCTTTGGTGTTTTTAAGCATGGCCTATTTTTTAACCGAAACCCAACAATCACACTTATTTTATTTGTTTATCATTTTCATCTTCCCTCCTATTAGCTTCTTTGTTTGGTGGTTTTACAAGGTAAAAAACAATCCTAAAGATGCTAATTTTAGGTATACCATGATGTTAAACAAAACGTCTTCTATTTCGTTAGTACTCTATTACCTCATGGTATATTTTTTAAAAAACTTAAGTGAGTTACCTACATAATATTTCATGTGCACTACCGCCAAATAAGCTTTCTCAGGAACAATTGGGTGCTTATATGGTAGAGCAGTATAACTTTTCTGAAGAGGAAAAATCTCGCTTACTCCTCATGTACAAGCGTAGTGGAATACAATACCGCCACAGTTGTTTACCCTATTTCGACCTAAACAATCCCAACAAAGAACTCTATAAAACGGCAGAAGAGCCAGGCATTTCGGAGCGTATGGAGCTCTATTTTAAACACGCACTACCCTTAGCAATCGAAGCTGCAAAAGGTGCTTTACTCAATCAAAATCCTACCCATATAATTAGTGTTTCGTGCACTGGAATGGCGGCTCCAGGCTTAGATTTAATGCTTTTAGAAGAGCTGAACCTAGCTCATGATACTCACAGAAGCTCAGTAAATTTTATGGGCTGTTATGCCTATTTTCATGCGCTAAAAATGGCAGATGCTTTTTGCAGGGCCGATAAAAATGCTCACGTGCTTATAGTGGGCGTTGAACTCTGTACACTGCATTTTAATAGAAAAAAAGATACCGATCAAATAGCAGCTAATCTCTTATTTGCAGATGGTGCAGCTGCCTGTATAGTAAGTGCTCAAAAACCAAATCATACTACCTATTTTTCTGTCGATTCTTTTTACTCAAGAGTAGTACCTCAAGGCAAACAAGACATGGCTTGGCGCATTTCGGAACAAGGTTTCTTAATGACCTTAAGTGCTTATATTCCGCAGTTATTGCAGAGTAATATTAAATCTATTTTGCAAGAAATGCTGCAAAAAAATCAGCTTCAAAATCAAGCAATTTCACACTGGGGCATACACCCCGGCGGAAGAAAAATTTTGGATTATATTCAATCTGAATTAGGTATTCAGCCACACGACTTATCAAGCAGCTACCAAGTGCTTTCAGAAGTGGGCAATCTATCGAGTGTAACCCTGCTGTTTGTGTTAAAAAAGATTCTGGAAAAGGAAAATTACAACCCAAACCAAACTTGCTTTAGTGCAGGATTTGGTCCGGGTTTAACTATAGAAACCATGCTTCTTAATAAGCCTAAGAATTCTGTTTAAAGCCAATACTGCGCTTTTCTTGCTTATCTGCTACATCTACTTTTAACATTTGAACATCCTCCAAAAAGATGGTATGTATCATTTCGGTGGTTCGCTCGGCAGCAGGTAGTTTGGCTAAACGCAGATGTTGGGTTTTAATAACGTCTTCTATCACCTTTCGCACATTTCTAGCATTCCCAAAATACTGATTTCGGTTGCTAAACAAATCTGCGAAATAGCTCTGTAAATGATTAGATGCAGCTTCATCCGGAGTAATATTATTTCCTTGCAACATCTTCAAAGCAATCTGATATAATTGCTCAGCGGCATAATCATCAAAATGCAATTCTCTATCAAAACGCGAACGCAAACCCGGATTGCTTTCTAAAAATCTGCGCATGTTTTCGGTATAACCTGCTACAATCACAATAAAATTACCGCGGTTATCTTCCATGCGTTTTAACAAGGTTTCGATAGCCTCTTTCCCAAAGTCATTTTCGCCGCCTTCACTCAACGAATAAGCCTCATCTATAGATCGGAAGAGCACACG
>JAKRSG010000399.1 GCA_022402405.1 Bacteroidia bacterium
GAAGAACTTAAAAATAGAAGGTTTAAAAACCAAAGTAAACACAACACCATAGATAGCACCATAAAAATGTGCCTCGTGATTAATGTTATCGCCGCTCTTTTTACTGGCATATTGCGAGTAAACTAAATAAGCAATACCAGCGATATATCCCGGAATCCCGATTAATCCATACAAGTATATTTTAGCCGTTGGCTGAAACAAAATAGAAGTAAAAACAACTGCAGATACCGCTCCAGATGCTCCTAAACTATTATACATTGGATTATTTTTATTGGCATAATAAGAACTAGCATTAGCTGCCACAATGCTACTTAAGTATAACAAAACAAATAGGTAGGTTCCGGCTGAACCAAAAAAATAGGCATAATATTTTTGTACGGCTGAACCGAAGCTAAATAATACAAACATATTTAGGAGCAGATGAATCCAATCGCCATGAATAAAACCTGAACTTAAAAAACGATGCCACTCTTTATTGTTGTGGATACTATATGGATTTAAAATAAGCTTTTGCATAAACGAATTTTGGTTGAATGCCTGAATGCTTATAATTGTGGTAATAACAATAATAGTAAGGGTGATATCTAAATTCATGTTACGAAATAACAACAATTTAATCAATAACGCATGAAGCAAATTGGAATCATGAGCGATACGCATGGATTTTTTAATCCTGCTCTTAATAATTTCTTTGCCCATTGCGATGAAATTTGGCATGCAGGAGATTGGGGTTCTGTGGAAGTGATTAAAGAAGTAGAGAAATTAAAACCCCTTAGAGGCGTATATGGAAATATTGATGGGCAAGAAATTCGTCAAATTTTTCCGGAAACAAACTATTTTGAGGTGGAAGGAGTTAGGGTGTGTATGACACATATTGGCGGTTATCCGGGGCATTATTCGCCCTATTTTAAAAAAATTATGCACCAAAAACCTATAGATTTAATGGTTTGTGGACACTCGCATATACTCCGAGTAATGCGCGATGAGAGCTATAAATGGCTACATATTAACCCAGGAGCATGCGGAAATCATGGTTTTCAGAAAGTTAACACTGCCATTAGATTAAAAATAGAGAACAAACGCATGTTTGATTTGGAGGTGTGGGAACAAAAAAGAAACTAAACTATGCAACCCAAGTTAAAATATGAATTGACTTCTATAAATAAATTATTATTTTGCTCACCCAAAAGAAACCAGAATTGAGAAAACCATTTTCAAGGTTTTGGTTCAAACCGAATAAAAAAACAGAAATAGATATATGAAAAAGTTATTACTAGCAGGAACCTTTCTAATGGCGGCCATGAGCGGATTTGCTCAGGTAAGAAATCATCAGTGTGGTACGGATGAACATCTACACCAAATGATGCAATCGAATCCAGAATTACAACTCGAAAAAATCAAATTTGAGTCGAACATGCGTGAGGCTATGAAAAATTACCATCCGGCCAACTACCGCACTGAAGCAGGTTTAAAGAAAAAAGCAGGACCAAAATACATTATTCCTGTGGTAGTTCATGTGTTTCATAACAATGGTAATGAAAACATCAGTGATGCTCAAATTAATAATGAGATTGCCTTCTTAAATCGCACTTTTAGAAATTTAGATCCAGATAGCACATTCAGAAGAGCTGGAGAATTTATTACGCCAGCTGGCGATACTAATTACTACGATTTTAAAAGTTTAGCTGCTGATGCTGAAATCGAATTTAGATTAGCTAAAAAAGATCCTCAAGGTAATTGTACAAATGGTATCGTTAGGGTTTTCACTCCATTAACCAACAAAGGCAACGACGAGTTAAAAAAGACTAGCGTTTGGGATACTAAAAAGTACTTTAACATGTGGGTGGTTAGAACCATTAACAGAGGTAATACCATTGGTATTGCTGGTTATGCCCAGTTTCCTTTTGGACCTGGCGGAGGTGCTTCTACAGACGGTATTATGGTTATGAGCCAATACTTTGGAACCAACGACGAAACCGTTACACATGAGGTTGGTCACTGGTTAGGATTGTATCACCCATTCCAAATCTCTAGTGATAGCTGTGGTTTAGATGGCGACGGTGTTATGGATACTCCTCCTACTTATTTTAACCCTACCACAACCGAACCTTTAAGAAACAGATGTAATAACAAAAGCTTTAATACTTGCTCTACAGACAAGCCAGATTTGCCAGATATGCAAGAAAATTACATGGACTATTTCACAGGTTCATGTGCTAGCAATATGTTTACGTTGGAGCAAAAAGCTAGAATGCACACTGTATTAAACAATATTCGTATTCCGCTTTGGTCGGCCGAAAACCTAGCTGCAACGGGAGTTGATGGTTCTGTTACCACTCCTTGTCCGCCAGTAGCCGCTTTTAACTCCCAAGGTAGAACTATATGTGCTGGTAACAGAGCTCAATTAATAGATTTCTCATACGGTGGTACTATTACCTCATACGAGTGGACATTTGAAGGCGGAGAGCCAGCAACTTTTACGGGCAAAACTCCTCCTCAAATTTTATATAACACTCCAGGTCAATACGATGTTACTTTAAAGGTAACGGGTCCTAACGGAACAAGAACAACTACATTAGAAGATTATATCAATGTAATTCCTGCTAGCAGTCAGTTACCTGCAGGTTATTACACTGCCGACTGGTGGTACCAAAACAACTATGAAGAGCAAGGTTGGACATTTGAATATGAGAATCCGTTCAACAAATTCAGAAGATATGGTGTTTCATACAACCAAAACGTATCTATGTTATATCCGAGAGATCCATTTAACATCAATCGTTCTGTTGGAACATTGAGTTCATTGATTTCACCTGCATTTGATTTTAGCGGACAAAGCAATGCTTATTTCAGATTTAACTATGCGTTTGCACAAGGTACTTTGAGCTCTAACTTAGGTGGAGGAAATACAAAAGATGAGTTAAGAGTTTATACTTCGGTAGACTGTGGTAGAACTTGGATTAGCAGAGTTACCTATTCTGATGGAGGAACAAATGGTATTTCTACCATTGGAACAGGAACAGCAGGAACATTAGCTAATAATATTGATTTTGTACCAGCAGATCAGAGCAAGTGGAAAACAGTTACTATTTCGGGCGGACAAATCCCGAACAGCAATAATGTTCGTTTCAAGATTGAATTTAGATACCAAGGTGGTAATAACTTCTATTTAGATAATGTACACACAGGTTTAACGACTGGATTAAGTAATGAAAATTTAGCTGAATCAATTGGATTCAAAGTTCAGCCTAATCCATTTACTGTAAATACTCATTTACATTATGATTTAAGAGATGCGGCAAATGTTAGCATTGAGGTAATGGATATTTTAGGAAAGAGCGTTGGAACGGTATTCCAAGGTACCCAACAAGCAGGTACGCAAGAAGTAGAAATTAGCAAAAACAGCTTACAATTGAAGAGTGGAATCTACTTAGTTCAAGTAAAAATTGGAGAAAGTAGCTTCACACAAAAAATAATTGTAGAATAATTAAGCTGATTCTCAATATTAAATCCCCGTAAACACAAGTTTACGGGGATTTTTTGTTTATAGCATTTGTATTAATGAACTAGAATCCTACTTTTGCAGTGGAGAGTTGGCAGAGTGGTCGAATGCGGCAGTCTTGAAAACTGTTGACTGTAACAGGTCCGGGGGTTCGAATCCCTCACTCTCCGCCAAACAAAATAAAGCCTAGTTAAGCTCTGCTAAACTGGGCTTTTTTGTGTTTGAGCTTGCCAAAACGAAGCTATGCGAAGTTTTGAGCAAGCGAAGGCACAAAAAAGCCCGGTTCTTGTAGCGCAGCGGAAAGAACCAGGCTTTAGTTTTGTTTGAAGCACCCCCACTAAGGGTTCACGGAGTAATCCCTTACTCTTCACCTTCGCCCACGAAAGCTTATTTTAGATGCAGAAGCTATTGAGCTGTTCTTTTCTTTTTACCTTCAAGACATAGTTAACATTTTTTCATTTCTTTAATTAAAATTTTGATTTTCATAGGTACATTTTCAAATCTTAATCAACCTTTTGGTTCAGAAAAAATATTGATTTAATTGATATATCTCGAACCTTAACCTAGTAAGTTTAACATAATGTTAAATTGAATTAACCAATTAAGTAAAACATGGCAATAAAGAAATCAGAATTATATAGCAGCCTAAAAGCCGAGGAAGATGTAAAGCAAGTAGCAGTAAAAGTCAAATGGATGAACGCCATGAAAACAGCCATACAAGGCGAAATGGAGCGCGAATAAGTAACGATTTACTTACTCATAAACGCGCTAAATTGTGTCGCAGGCTGCGACCAAATTAAGCTGGTCTCATTTTGTAGAATTGATTCCTATTAAAGAAAATTTACAAAGAGAATTTTACTTATCAATGGCTATGAGTGAGCAATGGGGTCGTGATACTCTTAGAAATAAAATTGATGGT
>JAKRSG010000400.1 GCA_022402405.1 Bacteroidia bacterium
CCAGTTTTTGATGGCTACCACTTGGTCGTATATCTCTCCAGCACTCAAATTACGCTCTCTGTTCATTTTGCCTGTGGCACAAAACTTACATGTTAAACTGCAGCCTACCTGCGAAGATACACAAGCTGTCATACGGTCGTCGGCAGGAATGAGCACCCCTTCAACCATAAAACCATCATGCAATTTGAACCCACTTTTGATGGTTCCATCTTTGCTAATTTGTTTGTCTACAATTTCTATGGTGTTTATGACAAAATTTTCTTCTAGCCAGGCTTTATTTTCTGCAGAGATATTCTTCATGCCTGCAAAGCTTGTGCACGATTTTTTCCAGAGCCATTCGTACACTTGCTGGCCACGAAAGGCCTTTTCGCCCGCCGCAACAAAGGCCTCTTTTAACTGTGTTAAACTAAGTGTACGTATATCTGTTTTAGCTTGTTTGCTCATTGCTGCGCAAAGATACCGATTAACAGGGCACTAGCAAATATGATATTTGGCAGATTGTAAAAAAAACTCAGTTCAACAATATTTTATTCCGTTTAGATTTATGAGTAGCGCTAATTCCTCAGGTAAACTCAATTAGAGGTTAAAATTTTATTCAATTAATTTTTGCTCAAACTATTAGGGAAGAATGATGTATTAAAATAAAGAATGCCTATATTAAAAATTGAAAACAATTTTAATCCCATTTTAGAAGTACATTTGAAAATCGCCAAAAACTCTAAAGCAAAATGATATTCAAAAGAACATATTTAGATAAATTACTTCTTATTATATTCTGTAGTTTTAGTATAAGTTCCATTTGCTCATTTATATTTATATTGGACTAGAAGGGCGTTATACAAAGACAAAAATGCTGTTTTTAAGGATTTTAAAGAATTAAGAGTTTATATGGATTGATAATTATAAACTAGTTTTAATTGCTAATTATGAAGCAAATACCACCAACCCAAAGCAACCGCTTAAGTTTTGATTTGTGGAGGAATTGGTTTTATTATTTCAATTATTTTTATACAAAAATATAATTATGAATATTATTGGTTATAATCGGGGAGTTTTCCGAAACTTGCAAAAATTGATTTATAAAAGTTCAACAAAAATAAAAGTTTAAATGATTACCAATTTCCTGAAAACATATGAACTTACAACTGAAATCTTAAATTTAATTTCTTCTACAGATTCATATTGTTATATAGTATCTCCATATGTCAAAATTTGGCCGCATCTGGATAGGGTTTTAAGTATTGCTTCCAAAAAAGAAGCTATTATTACATTTGTAATACGTGAGGATATTAAATCGAATGAATTAATCCAGAAGTTAAATGTTGAATTTGGTTTTGAGGTAATTGTTATAAAAAATCTTCATATTAAACTGTATTTAAACGAAGACAAATGTTTATTCTCAACCATGAATCTTTATGATTCTTCTAAACAAAACAATTTGGAACTTGGGTATTACGTTAACAATCCTGTGGACATTAAAAGGGAAATAATTGAAGATTATATTCTTGCTGATAAAACAGCAATTAGGTATCCTGGGAAATTTGAAGCAAAAAGAAATCAAATCTTGGACAAGGTTTCCGCAGCAAAAGAAATACTCGAAAGTCAGGGGTTTTGTGTTGATTGTAGAAAAAGAATTTTACCTGACTTTAACCCATATAATCCCCGTAAGGTTAGGTGTCGTGATTGTTACTTCAAAACAGAGTTTTTAAATGTAGAGATTAAATATTGTCATTATTGTGGATTGGAGCATAATTCAACTGATCGTAAACCATTTCATTATGATTGTACCCAAGACCTTAAAAAGTATCGCAGTTTAGTGAAGGATTACGATTAGTTTATTTGTTTACAATTAATCAAAATATTAACCCAGTTGAATTTCCAACTTTAAATTTTATATCTTCGTAAAATGGTTAACAAACTTACATATACTACTAGTATTTTAGAATCAGTTGGAGTTCTTTCGAGTTTCAATATTTCTGAAACCATCTGGGAGACTTATGAGAAATTCGCAATTGCTTAAATTAAGGATTCAACTGTGAAGTTGAGAGGTGCGATGTATTATTTGAAAGATTTGACGCCAAGTCAAGCCGCTAAGGAGGTAAATTCCATCCGATTATTTATTCCAGTTTTGGCAAATTTTAGAACTGTTTTTAATTCAATCGAAAATAAGGAATTTAAAGAATTTAAAATTACTGCTTTAGACTTTTTAGACACAGTTGACCATCTATTTAATAATCTTCAAGAACTGGCAGATATTCATAGTTCTTATAAAATTTCCAAGCCAGTATTAGCAACAGATTGGGATAGCACAGAGGATGAACATTGGAATAATTACTAAGAGAAATGAAATATAGCCAAGGAGACAAAATTCTAATTCCGTACCCCTTTACCGACTTATCAAATACAAAGCAACGTCCGGCAGTTATAATCTCTAAAGACTCTGTAAACAAACAAAATTACATTGTGGCAAAGATTACATCAGTAATACGAGGAGATAGATTTTCATTTCCAATTTCACCTGCTGATATTGACAGAGAGCTTAAATATGAGAGTGAGGTTCGAACTAATGAGGTATTTACGATTAGTCAAAATCTAATTATTAAAAAGTTTGGCTCCTTCAAAAAGGAGCCAATAAAGCGTTTGACAGAGAGTATAAAAGACAATATTTCAGTAGAGAAATAAATTTGAGCACTACAACAAAAATCCATCAAAATCCTTGGAGCTAATCACCGAAAAGGGGCAATCTGGATATAGTTTCTGGAAAGCATTGGGGATTTTTACTTTTCTTTTTTCGCTCCATTTAAACTCGTAGGCATGAAGTGAACCGTTCTTAGTTTCAATAAAATCTATTTCTTGTCCACTGTAATTTCTCCAAAAATGCTGGAAAGAATTACTTTTATCGTAATCGTTTTTCTTTATTCTTTCAGCTATCAGAAAGTTTTCCCAAAGGGCCCCCACGTCATTTCTGAGTGAGAGCGGATTAAAGTTTTGGATAATCGCATTCCGAATGCCATTGTCATAAAAGTATATTTTTCTCGAGTTTTTGATTTCATTGCGCTGATTATTATTAAGCGCTTGAAGCTTAAAAATAACAAAGGTTTTTTCTAATAAATCAATATACTTTTCAATGGTTGCTCTATCTACTTGCAAGAGTTGAGCTAATTCATTGTAAGATACTTCATTGCCAACCTGAAATGCCAACGCCTTTAATAAGTCTGTTAATAGTTTCGGGTTTCGAATTCCATCATATTCTAGTAAGTCTTTATAAAGGTAGCTGCCACTTAACTCAGTTAAAATTTCTTTTTTATCCGCATCATGCCAAACCACCTCTGGGTACATCCCATAAATTAATCTGTTCTCTAAGTCGCCATAAGCGTTTACATAATTAATTTGCTGAACCCATTCCTGCCACGAAATAGGGTATAAGTGAAATTCCCATTTTCTGCCTGTTAATGGTTCTTTGATTTTAGAGTTTAAGTCTATAGAAGAAGAACCAGAAAGAATTACTTTTACATCTGGTATTTGATCGTATAAAATTTTTACACCCAAGCCAATATTTTCTATTCTCTGTGCCTCATCAATAAAAACGATTTTGTATTTTCCAATTATAGATTGCCACTTGGTTTTGGAAAGGTTTCTTAAAATGCTTTGTGTAGAAGATTCATCGCCATTTAAAAACAAATATTCGCCTTTAGATTCGCATATTTCTCTTATAAGCGTGGTTTTGCCAACCTGCCTCGGACCAGTAATGATAATAACTTTTCTATCATTCCATCGTTCCAAAATAATGTTTTTAAGCCTTCTAGTTATATACATTTAACTCAAATTTACGAATACAAATATACTCTAATCTACAAATTAATCAAAATTCGTAGATTGTAATCTACAAATTTGCACAAATTAGTAGAACGTAATCGATAAATTTAGACTAATTTGTAGATTAGAGATTAAAAATATTTTCATAATATATTATTTTGATGTATAAGTGCATTGATATACAGCACTTTGTGTGTTTATTTTAAAAATCGGCTTGTTTAAATGAAAATATGATAAAAATTGATAAAATATTTTGCGCCTTCTATTTTAATTTTCAGTTTGTAATTGTTAGTTTGCAATAATCAAAAACTAGCCTTTGAAATCTTTTATTTTTCAAATTACTTCTTTTCATCTAAGTAATTTTCAAGCTTAATTTATTTCTTGGGTCAAACAGAATTTTAATAAAAACTTGCCAAAACTATTATGAAAAAATTTGTCTTATTCATTCTATTTGTATCGCTTTTTTATTCTGGTAAAGCTCAATCAGATTTAGCTGATTGGTATTCCAAATTGTATGATAATAAAAGATTTGATGCTATCATA
>JAKRSG010000005.1 GCA_022402405.1 Bacteroidia bacterium
AAACAGGCTCTGATGAGAAGTTTCAATTAGATTCTAGCGGAAGGTATACCTATACATTTATTGCTGGTCCACCCAATACTGTATATACAACCAACGATACATTATCTTTTACCAAGCGCTTTGAAGCATTTTTATATCCTGATAATCAATATCTATATGGAAATGCGTGGATGCCACAACCTGCAAGAGCGGTTGTAATAGGTTCCTCTCCCAAATCAGGCGGATTTGATTTCTTAACAGTTGGGCCCAATATAATTGACTTCGTGGTACGAAGACCACCTGGATCTAGCAGTGTGGCAATGATTGCAAAAGGTAAAAATTACGTTAGTGAAGAAACAAACGTAGCAATTGGTAGCACAGACTCCAAAATAGGAGCAGTGAAAAGATTAGGATTTAAAACAACCCAAACAACCCCAGTTGCTCCTGGGGCGCCACTTACATTTATTGAAAGTTTAGTATCTGATGATGTAGATTTACTAGCAAATGTGGTATCGTCTGGAAGAGAAGGTTCTGTATATGTAAACAATTATAGTACAAACTTAGCTATTAGTACACAACCGATTTCTGGTCTACCCGGACATGTTGCCAATCTTGGAGATGTGTATGTAGGTAAATCTGAAAACTACCGATTTTCTGATGTTTATAGTATTGAAGTCGTACCAAGTTCTTTGTGTACTAACCCCTCAGTATCATGTCCACTGCCTCCGTCAGCAGACAATACAAGTTTAGCAATTATTACTACTAGAGGATATTCTAAAGAAGGAATGGCAACATCATTTTACTATTCAGAATATGAAATAATCAATAATATAATTCCATTATTAGAAAGAAAAAGAAACGATGCATTGGCAGATTCTACCAAATATCGTTCTAAAATTCTAACTACACATGAACTATATGGAAGTAATAATGATGACCTACTATGGTATGCAGAAAGAACAGCCACTAACCCCACAACAACTGAACTGGCAGATACAACAGGCCCCAGCTATACGCTTTTAAACAAACCAACAAACAAATCTTATATTGAATGGGATGAGGTAAGGAGATTAAATCAAGATATTAGACTTTGGAAAGAAGCAATTGCCAATAATGAAAAAATAAAATACCAAGTAACTAATAACCGCTCTAAGTTCAGAGAAATTGATAACTTTAGCTTTGATAGCCGAACAAAAATAACAAAAACCTACACTACAGAATCAGGAGAAGGCTCAACAAGGGAATGGGAAGCTGCTGCAGGAGTTGACCTTTCTACTAATCTCACAACAACCGTTAATGAATCAGGTTTTGGATTTAAATCTTCTACAACAACCTTAGGTGGAAGAGCCGGAACAGAACAAAGTATTACTACTTTACCAATGTCGTGGGAGTTCACTCTCGAAGACAATGATTTATACGATAGATTTACGGTAGATGTGTTTGATCCAAAAGACGGTGGAAGTCCGGTATTTATTAACAGAGGCGGTCGCTCTCGCTGTCCGTATGAAGGTCCACAATACTCCAACTTTTACGATCCTGCTGTTGATTTTATTTCATCACATACCAAAAATGCGAATAAAACCATTTCAGATGGAACCGTGCAAATTGAAGCACCCGTTATTGAAGTAATTGGAAGCTCTATCAGAGAAAATGTACCAGCCAGCAGTGCAGCAACTTTTACCATTCGTTTAAAGAACAATTCTAATCACAAATTAGAATACCAATTAGGCGTGGCCGAAGAAAGCAATGCCAATGGTGCCATAGTTAAAATAGACGGATTAGACCCTACTCGCTTGTACAATATGGATAGCCAAATGGTAGTAATTAAAGTGGTTACTATTGAGCGCGGACCAGAAAGTTATGTATATGATGATATCGAAGTAGAGTTTGAATCTCCTTGCGAAGAAAAAATAAAGAGCTCTGTTAAGCTTTCTGCTAGGTTCACCCCTACTTGTACCGATTTAGGCATTAAATCTCCGTTTAATAATTGGGTAGTTAATACCAATTCAAACAACAGGCTTCCAGTGGTAATTGAAAATTACGATATCAACTTCTCGTATTTCAACAACTTCCAGCTAGAGTATAAATCGAAGGCTGCTACGGAGTGGACCATTCTCGAAAAATTTAGCAAAGACGCCCCTTCTACCAGCCCTAATTATATACCAAGAGCCTCAGCAGTTACCACCTACAATTGGGATTCGTTGAATGAAGTGAAAGACGGACTATTCGAAATTAGAGCAGTTTCTAATTGCTATTTGGATAGCGCAGGATTAAATATAGTAAGCGTGGTTTCTCCAAGTAAAGAAGGTATTATCGATTTAACCCGACCAAAAGTATTTGGTACACCTTCTCCAGGTGATGGAATCTTATCTCCTAATGATGATATCAGCATTCAGTTTACGGAAGACATAGACAATACCCTATTACGATTCGACAATTTTGAGATAAAGGGAATTCCAAACACCGCTCCTGTTAAACATAATGCTACGCTGTTCTTTGACGGTGTTAACGACAGAGCAGAATTACAACAATCGCCAAACTTTGCTCAAAAATCTTTTACCATGAGCTTTTATGCCATGCCAAAGCGCCTAAACCAAAAGCAAGTTATTATATCGCAAGGTGTAGAAAACAATAAGCTAGAAATTGGTTTCGACGATCAAAATCGCTTTTATGCCATAATCGGAAATAGCTCTGTAAGGGCTACTAGACCAGTGGTAATGTCGCAAAAAACACTTAGTCCAAATTATACTGATACCACTGAAATTAGATGCTTCACTGTTTCATACAATAAAGAATCTGAAACCATTTTACTCTATGTAGACAATGAACGAATGAACAACGATATTGATTTTGTAACCAACTATACCTCGGCTGGAAAATTATCTTTAGGTGTAGGTATAAATCAATCGGATTATTTCAGAGGAAATTTAACAGACTTCAGGTTATTTAATAAAGCACTTACTAATTCAGAAATTATTCTGAACCTAAATAAAAGAGCCAGCATCAGCGATGCAGGTATTTTACATAACTGGTCTATCAATGAAGGTAGCGATTCTATTTTAATTGATAAAATTAGAAGAAGAGAATTAACCCTTATCGGACCACAATGGGTGCTTTCAAATCCGGGTAGAGCTTTACAAATGAGTGCAGGAGGAAGTAATGTTTTAAGTGTAAATTCTGGTACTTATCCAATAACCAACTCAATGGATATGACCTTAGAATTTTGGTTCAAAACGAATGCAAATACAGAGCAAGTTTTAATGAGTACCGGAAACCCTCAGTTTATTACAAACACAGGCTTCTTTGAACCGTATTGGCAGTTTAAATTATTAAGCAGCGGTTTGCTTCAAATAGGTTATGAAGGCACCACAAGCAGAGACAGTTTTACTGTTAGCAGCACTCCTTATAACGATGGAAACTGGCATCATTTTGCTATGGTAATTAGCAGAACTACCAACTTATCTTCTTATATAGATGGCAAACTTTTAAACACCAAACCTGCACAAGGATTCCCATCTTTTGCATCGTCTCAATTAACCTTAGGCGGACTAAAACGAGCTATCAGCGTATCTCAGCCAACACCTTGGATTGAGAAGAGATTCGTGGGCCATTTAGACGAATTTAGAGTATGGGAGTTGGCTCGAACAGCAGAACAAATAGCCAACGAAAAGAACACCAGATTAACTGGAAAAGAGATGGGATTAAAGTGCTATTTGCCATTCGAAACCTATAAAGACAACGCCAATGTATTACTTATAGATTCTACTTTCGAAAACCAATCAGACTCGGGCGTATTCTCCTTTTTAACACCAAATTCTGCTATGGCGAGTTTAAATAATATTAGTCCGGTTATTAAATTGGCTGAACCAATAACCAATTATCCAGTAACCTTTTTAACCAATAAGGATAAGATTATATTGATTCCAGAAGTATCGGCGGCGGCCATAG
>JAKRSG010000041.1 GCA_022402405.1 Bacteroidia bacterium
ACCTGACTTGTTGAGCGCTTTAAGTCGACTTTCAACTTTTTGGATTTTACTTTTCGGTTCAAGAAATACATGCCACCTATGTTTAATTCTTTAGGAGAAACTTGGTCTTTAGAGCTCAATTTTCCTAGTGCTAGCCAAGATGTTTGGGCGTTAAACTGTATTCCAATTCTGTCTTGAACCATAAAATGACCAAAAGCCGCTGCATAAAAATTCATGGCATCTATGTTGTTAAACGACATGTCGACTCCAGCTAGTACGGCATTTACACTTAGTTTGGGATGGTAATCTTCGGGATTGTTTTTGGTAATTTTGTACTCAATGTTTTGAGCATTTAAGTTAGCTAAGGCTAATAAGCTGGCAGCTGCAAGGATAATTTTTTTCATATGAGTAATTTTATTTTTAGTTTATGCCAACAAAATTGAATCTATAGAGTACTTTTACCAATACGCAGAAATGCGTATTTTTTATACGAATTGCCTACGTAGCTTTGTACACAAATTAGAAATTATGATACGCATTGCAATAGCAGAAGATATTGATAGATTGGCTTTGGCCTTGAAAAACAAGATAGAATTATCTCCAGATTTTGAGGTAAAACACATGGCTAAAAACGGTGAAGAGCTGCTAGAATTATTGAATAAAGATGCCGTAATAGATGTTATATTAATGGACATTCAAATGCCTGTTATGAATGGGATTGAGGCTGCTGAAAAGTGCAGTAAAAGATGGCCGCAAATAAAAGTAATCATGTGTACAGTGTTTGATGATGATGAACATTTATTACAAGCCATAATGGCGGGTGCGGGTGGTTATTTGATGAAAGACGAATCGCCTGCCAAAATTCATAAATCAATTTTTGAAATCATAGAAGGCGGACTTCCTATGAGCGCTGGTATTGCCACTAGAACGCTCAGGCTTTTAAAGAATGGAGGTAAGATATTAGATACGCAAGTGGTAGATGATTTTCAACTTACCGATCGCGAAAGAGAAGTATTGCAACACCTATCAACCGGATTAAGCTACGAACAAATTGCCGATAACTTATACATTTCATACGGCACAGTAAGGAAACACATAGAGAATATCTACCGCAAACTCCAAGTAAATTCGCGCACGGAAGCCTTAAATAAGGCAGGTAAAAATGGGTTGATTGGGTGATATTTTTTTATGGAATCTAAAAACAATATCCCTTTTCTGTTTTAGCTTCTTCTAATGCCTATTTTCTTTATTTCTTCCCAGAAGTTTGGAAAGGATTTTTGCACAGACTCTGTTTCGCTTAGAACAACCTCAGATAACATGATAGATAATATGGCAAACGACATACAAATACGATGGTCGTGGTGGGTTTCTATGATTTCATTTCTATAAAAGGTATGCGGAATACCATCATGTTCTAGGCTATTTTCATCTGCCACTACTTTATAATGTAGTTTCTTTAAACCTTCTGCTAGTGCGGTTATTCGGTTGCTTTCTTTGAAACTTAAGCTGTAAATTCCCTCTGCACAAAAGGGTAAATAAGCACCTGCAGTGGCACAAATAAATGCGGGCGCTAAGTCGGGGTGATCTATAAAAGATATGTTCTTTAATGCAGCATTTTTAACATTCGTTTTTACCAATTTTACATGCTTATCCTCTTGGTAACTTTTGATGCCATAACCCAACATCCACTCTGCTATTTTTGCATCGCCTTGTATGGAGTTTAAGCGCAAATTTTCTAAGGTTATGGAGGCTTCTTCTGCTACCATAGCAGCTTCGTAAAAGAATGCAGCGCTGCTCCAATCAGATTCAATGGTATATGATTCTATATCTGTTTTTTGTACATTTATATCGGTTTGAACCCACTCAAAATCGTTAGATATGTGTGAAGTAAATCCAAATTCTTTAAGCATGGTTTGAGTAAGAACGATGTAGTCTTTACTTACGGTTTCGCCTGTTAACTGTATCTTTAAATCAGCACTCATTAAGGGAGATACCATCATAAGTGCAGATACAAACTGACTTGATTGGTGACTAACTATACTTATGTTGCCTCCCTTTAATTGCTGCCCTTTAATGTGTATCGGCAAACAGCCATTAGAGTCTATATAGTCTATTTTAGCTCCTAATTGAATGAGTGCATCTACCAAGGCTTTTATCGGACGCTCTTTCATCCGTTCGCTGCCATTTATAATTATGTCTGAACCAACTTTTGCGGCAAAATAGGCTGTTAAAAAACGTAAACACGTACCAGCATTTTGAATGTTTATTTCGGTTTGATTGCCTTCTAATGCAGATTTTAGGATATGCGTATCATCTGCTTCAGAGAGATTGTGCAGGCTAATTTTTTTACCTGTTTTTATTTGATATACTTCTTTTAAAATGAGCGCTCTATTGCTAATGCTTTTAGAAGCAGGCAAAGTAATACTAGCGTTAAGATGAGTTAATTTAGATTGAACGCGATTTTGTTTCTTGTTCATGAAGCTAGATTTTGATAATATTCTAAAGATTTTAGAATTAAATCATCGTGACAATGACAATTTATTTTGGCCTTTCCTATTTTCTTTAATAAGGTAAAGTTGATGAATCCTTCTTGATTTTTTTTATCATTTCTCATCAATTCAATCAACATATCAGCAGGTAGTTTTCCCTTATATTTCGGAAATCTACTTATAAAATACTGAGTAATTTTTTTTAATTCGTCTGAAGATAAACCTTGAATTACCGAGCTTATGTAGGATTCACATATCATTCCAATAGCTATAGCCTCGCCATGTTTGAGTGGAATTTGATCGTTTAACAATGAATAGGTTTCTATAGCATGCCCTACGGTATGACCAAAATTGAGGGTTTTTCGTAAGTCCTTTTCGAAAGGATCTTTTTTTACCACCTTTACCTTAATTTTAAGTGATTGAAAAATAAGGCTATCCAGATTGTTAATTTCACTAACCGATTGCAGTTTGTCAAAAAGAGCCTTATCTTCAATTAGCGCATGTTTGCAAACCTCTGCTAAGCCATTTCTCTTTTCTATTTCAGGTAGTGTGCTTAAAAAGGTTGGGTCAATAAAAATATACGAAGGATTTTTTATCAGTCCTACTGCATTTTTAAAAGCATGCAAATCTATGCCAAGCTTACCGCCAATACTCGCATCTACCATACCTAATAAGCTAGTAGGAATGTTTATAAAATCGATTCCACGTTTATAGGTAGCTGCACAAAAACCACCGAGGTCGCTAATAACGCCTCCTCCTAAGTTTATAAGTACCGAATACTTATCAGCTTTATGTTTTTGCAAGTTTGACCAAATTTTCTCGGCGTTCTCGAGGTTTTTATTGGCTTCACCCGATTCAATTTCTATTAATTGGTAGTTTACAAGATAAGGACTAAGCAGGGGCCAACAATCCTTTTT